>CALHBW010000315.1 GCA_937930625.1 uncultured Saprospiraceae bacterium
CGTCTAACTTTGCCTAAATCGAATACTCGTCAGACGAATCACTTTATTCAGTGCGAATATTTTATGAGACAAATCACTACATTTCACAAAACCTTCGTCAGACGAGTAATAATCCCGCAAGCAAACTTAGACTGATAGCCCGAAATGCTTCTATTTTATTGATTTTTAAATTTTTAAATAATAAAAAATATATAAATATACCGTGTACGTACTACAAGTACTTTTACATTTTACATTTATTATTTTGGTAGTGTATTGGATGTAATGCTATTGAACCGAAAATGTTCAAAAAAGTGTGTCACGCAGAGGGCGCAGAGAACGCAGAGGTCTGATAATCAATGCTCTGCGAACTCCGCGTTCTCTGCGTGACACAGCATCTTAGTGGTTTCAGCATTACATGTACAACACTACCATTATTTTATATTTTACATTTCAAAAAAGTGTCAACTAGTTTTACCGCAAATCTAAACATGCCAAAAAATCACATGATCAATTTCATATCTTCTTCATCCGGTTTTCGACTCCCAATTCTAATATCCAGCAATTCCCTACGCCGTTTATTCGGATAATAACTCAACACAACCATAGTCCCGAATCTCGGAACGACCTCAAAACCTGTAATGGCAAAACCAAATTTCAGCTTAGGAATCAAAATCGCATTATTCGACATTTTGTGGCGGCTAAAGATACGTTGAAAACCCATCTCGGTAGCTTTTTCAACACCTTTTTGCATCATTTCAGTATAGATACCTTGCTGTCGATATTCGGGAAAAACGGCGGAATTGACCATATAAAAATCTTCGGGAGATTGCTGCATACCAAATGACCAACCCACGATTTTGTCACCCGTTTTAGCAACCAACTGATAGCTTTTAGGTTTGATATATTGCTGCCAATTTTCTTTGCGTTTTTCTTTCTCTTCATCGCTCAAAATATTCTCGATACGAAAATCAAAATCCGCCTCAAAAATATTATATCTATGTTGGTTAAAAAACTCAAAAAAGGCTTTTTTCTCCATAAATTCGTAGTCAATTTTCATGGTTTTATCTTTTATATGGAACGCGGCATAAATAAGTTTGCCATCTTGGGTAGGTTATTTTGTACTTAGTTTTCGTCTTGAAAGAAGGCGTTTATCGGGATAAATAACTGATTTCAAGGTGGAAAATAAGTGTAAAAGAAGCAGCCAAGATGGTAAAGTTATTTTTGCCGCGTTCCTATGCGAATGTTGTGTGTGTCGTCAGTCGAATCCATACAAAGGCAAAGAAACCATGATAAAAATAACCGGAAAGTGTCAAAAAATCCTTCGCCTGACGACTATTTCCGATGAATTAAACCCGACTTCCAATCTCTCCTTTGCTTACCTCCAAAGGTAAATCAAATAAAACATATTTTCAAATATGCGTTTACTTTCTTACCTTTGGAAAGCCCGACATTCAACCGAATTAAATATGAAAAGAATAACAGCTTACGCAAATTCCAAATCCCAAAACCCAAATTCCAATTGCGGCGTGTCTTCTATTGGAATTTGGAATTTGTCATTTGGAATTTGCCTATTAATGGCACTTAATTTTACGTGTATGCATGCCCAACCGGATAGAGTTACAGGAAATAATTTTGCCACCCGCAGCGAAGTCCTCGCTCAAAACGGCATGGTCGCTACGAGTCATCCGCTTGCTACGCAGGTTGGTTTGGACGTTCTCAAACAAGGCGGAAATGCCATCGACGCTGCCATTGCTGCCAATGCCGCTTTAGGCTTAATGGAACCTACAGGCTGCGGTATCGGTGGCGATTTATTTGCCATCGTATGGAGTGCCAAAGACCAAAAACTCTACGGACTCAATGCCAGCGGACGCTCCCCACAAGCCCTTGATTTAGAATATTTTAAGAAAAATAATATCGAAAAAATACCCGCGTATGGCGCATTGCCTGTGAGCGTACCGGGTTGCGTAGATGGTTGGTTTGAATTGCATGATAAATTTGGTAAAATGAAAATGAAAGACATCCTCGCACCTGCGATTGCGTATGCGCGGGAGGGCTTTCCTGTCACCGAATTAATTGGTTATTACCTCACGCTTTCTTCGCGTCGATTTAAGGATTATCCCAACTTCGCGGACGTATATATGCCCAAAGGCAAGCCCTTGAAAAAAGGCGATGTTTTCAAAAATCCCGCATTGGCAAACACCTACGAAAAAATCGCTCGCGGTGGTGCGGATGCCTTCTACAAAGGCGATATGGCACGTATAATGGCGAAATTTCTGCAAGCAGAAGGCGGTGTGATGACTTACGAAGATTTTGCGGCGCATGATTCGGAATGGGTAGAACCCGTTTCGACCAATTATCGCGGTTATGATGTATGGGAATTGCCACCGAATGGACAAGGAATCGCCGCTTTACAAATCCTAAATGTCATGGAAGGCTACGATGTAAAGTCAATGGGATTTGGTACGCCCGAATACGTTCACCATTTTACAGAAGCCAAAAAACTCGCCTTTGAAGACCGCGCCAAATACTACGCCGACACCGATTTCAACAATATTCCAGTCGAACAACTCATCTCTAAAAAATACGCCGACAAGCGCAGAAAACTCATCGACCCCGACCGCGCCGGACGTACTTTCGATGCCGGAGAACTCGAAAAAGGTAACACCATTTACCTCACCACCGCCGATAAAGATGGTAATATGGTATCGCTCATTCAGAGTAATTATCGCGGAATGGGGTCGGGGATGGTGCCGCCGGGATTGGGTTTTATGTTGCAAGATAGAGGAGAATTATTTGCACTCGAAGAAGGACATTTTAACGTGATAGAACCGAGCAAACGTCCGTTTCATACCATCATTCCAGCCTTTATCACGAAGAATGGGAAGCCTTATATCAGCTTCGGCTTGATGGGCGGTGCGATGCAGCCACAAGGTCACGCACAAATCGTTATCAACCTCATCGACTTCGGCATGAATCTGCAAGAAGCAGGCGACGCACCACGCATCCGACATACCGGTTCATCCCAACCCACAGGCGAGCAAATGACCAACGGCGGTACACTCAATCTCGAATCTGCCTACGGTTATGATGTCATCCGCGCACTCATCCGCAAAGGACACCGAATGGCAAATGGCATTGGTGGCTACGGTGGCTATCAGGCAATTATGTGGGATGCAGAAAATGGCGTGTATTATGGTGCGTCCGAATCGCGGAAAGATGGACATGCCGCAGGATATTAAACGTAGCGCGACACTTCCAGTTCGCGTCCGTAGCGTGGTGCTTCCAGCCCGCGCCGCATTAGGAACGCAATCGCGAGG
>CALHBW010000316.1 GCA_937930625.1 uncultured Saprospiraceae bacterium
CAATTGGGACCAACTCTACCGCCACAACGACGATAAACCACAGCCGTATAGCAATGAGGTGATATTGGATTTGTTGGAAGGCTATTTTCCTGATAATGAGGTAACTGTATTAGAGAAAAAACGCCTTGCCGAAGCACTACCGATAGATACGACCGAAGAAGCAAGTGCAGCGAGTTATGTACTGATAGGTAGAAGTATGTATCCCGATAGTGCCGATACGGAGCAGCTTTTTGATTTTGTAGGACGTGGAAATACAGCTTTTATTGCAGTCAAAGAAATGCACTATCGGCTGTCGAGAGAATTGTATGCGCGAGCCTGTGATTCTTTGGAGTTGGAAGAGGAAGATGAGGAAAAAGGAGGATTTGAAAAGATAGAAGAACTCGAATTTGAGGAGATAGAAGAGGTGGTCATAGATAGTAATTTTTATATATTCGATGGTGATACGATATTTATTGTAGATGAAGATGGCGATTCCTACGACTATGAAGATGTGGAAGATTGGTACTCGGATGATGATGACTATTATTATGAAAGCGCACATCGCGATACGGTGGTTTATATGAATTTTACGCATCCGAAATTGAAGCGAGATACGGCATATACTTATCAATATGTTTATCGAAATAAACCAAAATCATATTATTGGCGTAATTGGACAAAACCGGAATTATGCGATAGTTCGGAGGCATATATCAGCTTGGGATATATGGAGCCTGAACGAACTAATTTTATCAAAATCCCTTACGGAGAAGGCAATTTCCTATTCCATTCCAATCCAATTGTATTTACGAATTATCATTTACTCGACGAAGATGCGGTGGCTTATGCGAGTAGTGTATTTTCGCATTTGCCGGAAGGCGATATTTACTGGGATGAAAAGACGAAGGATTATCAGTTTGATTTTCCGGGCGGTGGTAATCGGGACTTTATGCAATCGCCTTTGAGTTATATTTTGTCGCAACAAAGCCTACGTTGGGCGTGGTATCTGATGTTGGGCTTGGTCTTGCTTTTTGTCCTGTTTCGCGCCAAGCGCAAACAACGTATCATTCCCATTCGCGCAGCAAATACCAATACTTCACTCGAATTTGTACAAACCATAGGCAGACTCTATCACCAACAGCAAGACCACAAAAATCTCACAGAGAAAATGATGTATCTGTTCAAAGATTTTGTGCGTCGCAGATACGGGATTCGCATGAAAGACCGCGACGAAAAAACGATGAATAACCTCATCATCAAATCCGAAATTCCTGAACCACAGGTACAAGAAATTTTTACCAGATACAGTCGCATGACTAGAGCAGAGGAGGTGTCGGAAAGCCATCTCACTAATTTTTACTTGGCATTAGAACGATTTTATAAAAATTGCAAGTAAGGTCAATGAAAATGAAAATTACAATAAAAATGAAAATGAAAATATTCAACGTGCCAATACAGCCATTTTCATTGTAATTTTCATTGATATTGATATTGATATTTTCATTGAATAGTTGTATTTTTGTCGCGTAAATTCAATACGAAAAGTTGATTTTAAATCTATTACACTTAAAATTTATTTTCATTTTTAAGATACATTTTCAATGAATCAACGGATTCTGAATGAGCGAATGTTATGCGATAATAAGGGAAAATATTGTAGCGTTGACGCATTATAGCATTACCATTCACTCACTCAAAATTCACTCATTCACTCATTGAAATATCGACTAAAAAAGAGTGCGCTTATTTCTCGTCAATTCGTGGGGTGATTTGCTCGGAACCTTCTTGAGTGATCCTTTGGGCTTTATGCAAAGCCATTGGTATGGGGTGATATTGTTGCTGTTGTTATTGTTCGCGCTTTCGCGCCTCAATAACTACATGGAAGTCAACAGTGTCAACCGTGCTATCAATATTGCAAGGGCCTTTGTGGGGTCGGTTATGGCATTTGTGATTGCGCCGATTATGGCATTGATACTCATCAATGTGGTTGCCTATATCAAGGGCATTCCGATGTTTAGTTTTTGGTTTATTTGGGATTGGCTCAAACTGACGGCTTCTTCGATTTGGTGGGTCATCCGATGTGCGACTTGCTTTAGCTGCGACAATCAAGTGGTGGATGTCGCTTATAATCACCATGCAATTTTGCGTCTGGCGTGGATTCTGATTCCAACGATATTTATATGGTGGCGTTCTACCTCAACTATATTGACCAAAGCCTTGATGATTCCTTTTATTTTAGGGGTGCTTTTTGTGACTTACCAACGCGAGGCAAGCCCTACTTTTTTGGATAAACACTTGCCCGAATCATGGAGAGATTTCAAAATTGACAATATTTTAAATTTCCGAAAAACCACCACAAATATCCGCGACTACGTTAATATCGACCAATTTAGAGACCGAACAGAACCTGCCACAGATGCGGACAGAAAACAGGTACAACCAGAATCTAAGCCAAAGACGCCTACGCGAAATATTCAACCAAAAAGAGAAAAGAAAACGCCACCGCCTGTCATAGAAAATGACCCCATAGACGACCGCCTCAACCAGTTCAAAGACATTACCCAAGATTTTAAGGAAAAAAATAATAGTATCATTTTGTTGGTTCTATTGGCGTTTTTATTGATAGCTGCATTTTTGCATTTCCAAACAAAAATGAAACTATTGGCTTTGATATTTTTGCTGTTGAGTTTGGGGGGCTTTGTGTTTATGTCACCTGCCTTATTTGATAATTCGCAACCCGAACCTGAACGCTCAAAGACCGAACGTATGCTTGTTGAATTTGAGCAACTGTACCAAGTCCGCGAAGGTAAAGCCTCCGTTGAATTGACAAATCTTTCTATTCAAATCAATGAACGCCTCCGAAAAGGGTTAGGTAACTTGCCGCCGGAATACTGCGACCTGTACAAAGCGTATTTTTACGATTTTTGTGTGAAATAAAAAGGAATTATCCATTAATTGGGCAAAACCTTACATGACCTCGTTAGAGGTCGAATATTGGTAGAATTTTCAATAAAAACACGTCAAACGAGCCTTTAGGTTCGTAATATTGAGTACCTAAAGGCACTCAAAACGAATTTTCATCCAAAAAAGCTAACGATATTTTGCACTTAACAGTGCTGCCCAATTAATGGTCAATTCCGAATAAAAATGAGTGTGTCACAAATCGGTGGTGAAAAATTTTGACAGGCGCGTAGCGTCAGCCCCATTTGTAAAAATGAAATTCCCCGCTTTCCAAAGGCGCGTAGCGTCGGCACTCTTACGCGATGGTGTCGACGCTACGCGCCTTTGAAGGTAGAGGCTTAGTCCACGTTACAAATAGGGTCGGTGCTATGCACCTTTTCGTTACCACCGA
>CALHBW010000317.1 GCA_937930625.1 uncultured Saprospiraceae bacterium
ATCAATGATTTACTCGTAGCGAATGGCGGAAATGAGTTTCGACTCAACAGTATTCACAATCAACCGCGTTTGTATTTGGGACAAAAAAACGGGGATTTGGTGGAACAGGTTGACGCATTTGAAGGTATTCGTCTGACTTGCGGTGCATTGGCGGTCTTAGATGTGAATGAGGATAATTTGCCGGATGTTTTCTTTGGCGCAAGGGCGCAACCCTGGGCGTATGGGGAGAATCCGCAATCTTATTTTGCTGTAAATCAAGGGAATGGGCAATTTTTGATTCAAAATAATTATTTGCCGAATCAGGGGAAAGTAGGATTGGTGAAAGATGCTACATTTTCAGATTTGGATGGACTTGGTAAACACATTCTAATCGCGGCAGAGTGGGATAACCTGAAAGTTTTGCTGATAGATAAAGAAGAACCTTATGAGCGCGAGTTAGACTCGGACAAAGGTTGGTGGAACTTTCTATACCCCGTAGATTTGGACGGTGATGGGCAACAAGAAATCATCGCCGGAAATTTAGGCTGGAATAGCCGCCTAAAAGCCTCTGATAATCAACCTTTTAAAATGTGTTATGAAGATTTGGACGGAAATGGAAAACGCGAACAATTATTGACTTATTTTGTAAAAAATAAAGAAATTCCATTTCACACTAAAAAAGAATTACAGCAACAATTGCCTTTGATAAAAAAGAAATTTGTCTATGCAAAAGATTTTTCGGAAGCCGATATTGATGATATTTTCCCCAATAAAAAAATGAAAAATTGTATGTCGGTCAATACCTTTGCGAATAGTATTTTTTGGAATCAAGGCGGCGATTATGTGCGCGAAGACCTACCCGCACGAGCGCAATGGACTTCGCTTTATGCTGCCCACACCGTTCAATTTGGTAAGGAAAATTACGTCATTCTGATGGGTAATTATGATGATGCGAATGTGCAAATGGGCGCGTACAACGGCGAGCGTGCCTTACTCCTTTCATCAGATACAAACCGTAAATTGAGCATCCGACCATTACAAAATTTTCCTTCTGTGAGTCAAGTGAAAGATATACAAAGTGTTGAAATTCAGGGGATTGAACATTTGGCTATTGCTCAGAATAATGATACTTTGAAGTTGATACGCATGACAAAATAGTGCAATCAGATGTAGAAACATTTACTCATTTTATCATGTATTCATCTACTCATTTTTCTACGAGTAAATTACGTTCATCATTCAGTGCTTTTGCTTCTACGAGTGCTTCTTTTTTAAACGTTTCATAATTTGTCTCAATTTCTTCCCAAGTATCGGCTTCGCAATATTCAAGCGACAAAGCCATTTTTGCTAATTCTTTCAAGCCCACTGTCTTAATCGTAGATTTGATATTATGTGCCTCGTAATTAATACCTTTCTTATTTTTGACCTCAATATGCTGTTCCATTTTGAGCAGCGCATTGGGCAATTGCTCCATAAAAATATCGAGCATTTCCAAGATATACTGTTGTTTACCTTTAAAAAGTCGATATAAATGGGCAAGTTTTATAAATTGAGGCGAATATTCGTCTTGCTTTGTGAGCAAACGATTAGATTTGTTCTCCATGTATTTTTAATAATTGTTCTCCACAAATAAATACGTTAATACCTAATACTTGTTTCAACTATACAGCGATATTTTAATTCGCTCAACACATGTAAGTATTTTAAATAAAAAAAAATTACCGATATGCAAAGTTAACAAACATACGCTAATATTCGTTAGAATCTCGAACAATAAAATACAACTATGAAAAGATATACTATGGAGACGAGAGACGAGAGATGTGAGACGAGAGACATGAGACAAGTGCCTACTCGCTACTCGCTACTCACTACTCGCTACTTACTCGCAAGTCTCTTGTCTCTCCTCTCCTTGCTCACATATGCCCAAAACACAGTTGGACTTATCCAAAACGACAGTCTCGCCTTCAATGGTTATACCCTATTTGCACCTGCGGCTTCTATGCAGACTTACTTGATTGACAATTGCGGAAATGTAGTCAATACATGGGAAAGTGAGTACCGTCCAGGCGAAGTAGCTTATTTGCTTGAAAATGGTAACTTATTGAGAGCCTGTCGATTAGCAAGCGGAACATTCTTCGGCGGTGGTATCGGTGGCAGAATTGAGATGCACAATTGGGAAGGTGAATTAGTCTGGTGGTACAACTACAACACTGACCAATATCACCAACACCACGACCTCGAATACCTGCCCAATGGCAACATCCTGCTCACCGCATGGGAATATCACGCAGAAGAAGAAGCCATCGAAATGGGACGTGACCCGGCTACGGTAAATGAAGCTCTATGGGCAACACAAATTATTGAGCTAAAACCTATTGGTACAGAAGAAGCAGAAATCGTATGGAAATGGCATTTGTGGGACCACCTGATACAAGATTATGACTCAACGAAAGCCAACTACGGTGTCGTTGCTGACCATCCCGAATTATTGGACATCAATTTCACACAAAGTGGCGGCGGAGGCGGTCCTTTCGGAAATTTGGATTGGATACATGCCAATTCGGTGGATTATAACCCCGAATTAGACCAAATTATCATTAGTTCTCGCCATTTGAGCGAATTTTGGGTCATTGACCATAGTACTACTGCCGAAGAAGCCGCCGGACACACAGGCGGCAACGCCGGAAAAGGCGGTGATATACTCTATCGTTGGGGCAATCCGCAAGCCTATCAGCGTGGCACAGCAAGCGACCAAACTACCTTCCGACAGCACGACGTTCACTGGATACCCGAAGGGCTGCCCGATGCCGGAAAAGTCATGATTTTCAACAACGGACAAGGCAGACCGGGTGGCAGTTATTCCTCTATCGACATTATCGAATTACCGATTGAGGCAGACGGCAATTATACATTATTGCCTGATGAAATCTATGGTCCGTCAGAGCTTTATTGGACTTATGAAGCCAACCCGCCGCCGTCTTTTTACTCCAGTTTTATATCCGGCGCACAGCGGTTACCCAATGGCAATACGCTTATCTGCGAAGGTGCGCGCGGACGTTTTTTTGAAGTTGATATGGCGGGAAATACACATTGGACTTACGTTTCACCTGTCGTCTTTGGCGGTCCGGTAAATCAGGGCGATACACCCAATGGACAAAACACCGTATTCCGAACATATCGCTATGCCCCTAATTATGAAGCATTTATAGGTCGCGACCTCACGCCCGGAAATCCCGTTGAACTCAATCCTACCGACTCCGATTGCCAAATTATAGTGTCCACAGACGACATTACGGTCAATTCAAGCCTCAATATTTTCCCAAATCCCGTAACTTCATATTTAAATGTAGTAAATGATGACAATACCGAAATTCGTCTCGCGGTATTCGATATCGCAGGTCGTACATTAGACACTCGGACTGGAAGTACCGAGCTACGTTTGAATTTTAATCATTATCAAAGAGGTATTTATTTTATTAAAATTTATTCCGAAAAAAATGATTTATTATTTATTGAAAAAATTATAAAAATGTAATCCACGTAGCGCGACACTTCCGGTTCGCGCACACGTAGAACGGCGCTTCCAGCCCGTTCATACCACTATATGACAAAACTAACGCGGCGCAGGCTGGAAGCACCACGCTACGTGTCCGCAACTCAAATTATGATAAAAAAATACCTAATCCTTAGCTTATCCCTTATACTCACAGGTCAACTTTACGCCCAACAAACCAACGGCTTATTCAAAAATGACAGCCTTGCGTTTAATGGTTACACCTTATTTGCGCCGATAAATTATAGCAACACCTATCTCGTTGATAATTGCGGTTATCTGGTCAATGAATGGCAAAGTAATTATAATCCCGGACTCTCTGCCTACCTCCTACCCGATGGTAGTTTGCTCCGTACTATACGCACCAATAGTTCGTTTTTCTTGGGTGGCGGCAGCGGTGGCGGTATGGAGATACGCGATTGGGACAATAATTTCCAATGGCAACTCATCTATTCGCAGGATTCGATACATCATCAGCATCACGATGTCGAGTATATGCCCAATGGCAATATCCTACTCATTGCCTGGGAATACAAAACGGCACAAGATGCCATTGATGCGGGGCGCGACCCTTCATTGGTAGGCTTGTCCTTTTGGCCCGACAAAATTGTGGAAATCAAACCCATCGGCATAAACAGCGCAGAAACGGTATGGGAATGGCATGCCTTTGACCATATCATCCAAGATTATGATTCGGACAAGCCTAATTACGGCGTAGTAGCCGACCACCCCGAATTGATTAACCTCAATTACTACACCTCTCCCAATCCCGACTGGCTGCATATCAATGGCGTCAATTATAACCCCGAACTTGACCAAATTGTCCTAAGCGTCCGCAATCACAGCGAATTTTGGGTCATTGACCACAGCACGACTACCGAAGAAGCTGCCGGACACACAGGCGGCAATTCCGGCAAAGGTGGTGATATTCTCTACCGTTGGGGCAATCCGCAAGCTTACGATAGGGGAACATCCGACGACCGTGTCTTTTATGCACAACATGATGCTCATTGGATTCCAAAGGGCTATCCGGGCGCAGGCGATATTATGGTTTTTAATAATGGCAAAGGCTTGAGTTTCAATATACATTCATCCGTTGATGTCATCACTCCTCCGGTAGATGTCGAAGGAAATTACGCGATAACAGATGGAGAAGCCTTTGGTCCCACCGAATTGACTTGGACTTATGAGGCTCCCATGCCACCGGATTTTTATTCGCCCAATATCTCCGGCGCACAACGACAACCTAATGGCAATACACTCATTTGTGAAGGTAGCAAAGGGCATTTATTTGAGGTAAATGAGGCAGGTGACATACTTTGGGAATATATCGCGCCGGTGAGCTTTGGCGGTCCGCTTTCGCAAGGTGTCACTATGAATGGACAGAATGGCGTCTTTCGCGCCTACCGCTACTCTGCTGATTATGAGGCATTTGAAGGAAGAGACTTAACCGCCGATACGCCCGTAGAACTCAATGCGATTGATTATGAATGTAAAATATATGAGCTATTAACAGTTACGGAAAATGTTAATTTTTTAAATGATAAAATTAAAATTCATCCAAATCCCGTAAATTCGCATTTGAATATAGAAAATAGCAGTGGAGAAGAAGTTCGTGCTGTTATATTCGATGTAGCAGGTCGCGCATTAGAGGAGAGATACGAGCGCGATGCTTCCTTTCAAATCAATGTAAACCATTATCAACAAGGTATTTATTTTATTAAATTTTATACTGATAAAAATAATTTATTCTTAATTAAAAAAATTACAAAAATATAACTGCACCGTACCGATGACCAATCAATCAATCAATGAGTGAATGAGTGAATGAGTGAATGAGTGAATGAGCGAATATTTCTAATTTAATAATATGCTAAAGTATTGTAAATTAACATATTGTAGCATTTTTACATTGGCGTATTAATCATTCACTCATTCAAAATTCACTCATTAATTAGGTACGGGTTACTCACGAATTATGAAACAAAAATTACTTTACGCTATCTTAATTTTATTGGGTACTTGGCACTTTGCTCACGCCCAAGTCACCGTTGGTTTATTGGATTATAATGCTAATAAAGTATTTGACGGTTACAATTTGCATTTCCCTCATAATCAAGGAAATGCGTATTTACTGAATAACTGCGGCGAAATCGTACACGTCTGGGAAGATGCCAATTACAGACCCGGCAACGGCGTTTATCTCGCTGAAAATGGCTACCTCTACGTCTGTAAAGGCAATGGCGGTGCGTCCAATCCTTACATACACGCAGGCGGTGGCGGTGAGAAAATCGAATGTCGCGATTGGGATAATAACATCGTGTGGGAATATACCTTGAATGATTCCTTGAATCGATTGCACCATGATATTGCTTTGAATCCGAATGGAAATGTATTTGCGATTGCATGGGAAAAGAAAACGGCAGAAGAAGCCATACAAGCAGGACGCGACCCCGCGCAATTGGACGATGGCGAATTGTGGCCAGACCGCATCATCGAATTAGAGCCTGACGGCAATGGCGGTGCAACAATCGTGTGGTCGTGGAGTGTATGGGATCACTTGATTCAGGATTTTGATTCGACAAAGGATAATTTTGGCGACCCTGCTGCACATCCCGAATTGGTGGACATCAATCACTATGGCGGTCCGGCAGATTGGATGCACGCTAATGGCTTGGATTATAATCATACCTTACGCCAATTGATGATTTCTGTACCAACCTTCAACGAGATATGGATCATTGACCAAACGACTACGACCGAACAAGCCGCAGGACACATCGGCGGTCTGAGTGGCAGAGGTGGTGACTTGATGTTTCGTTGGGGAAATCCGGCAACTTACCGCGCAGGTGATTCTACCGACCAAAAATTGTTCTACCAGCACGATGCACACTGGGCAGATATTGAGCTGACTCCGGGGCATCCTGACTATGGCAAAATCATGATTTTCAATAATCGTGTAGGAGAGGATTTTTCTTCCGTCAATTCGTTGGAAATTTTCATTGACCCTTACAGTTGGGAGTATGGCATGGATGGCGGCAAGTGGCTACCCAACGATTTTGACTGGACATACACCCGCCCCGTGCCGCAGGAAATGCACTCTACGGGCTTGTCGAGCGTACAGCGTTTGATGAATGGCAATACCTTGATTGCCGTAGGTCGTTTTGGTTATAGCTATGAGATTACGCCGGATGAAGAAATTGTGTGGGAATACAAAAACCCATTGATGGCAGGTACACCCGTAGCACAAGGTACAGAGTTGGCAATTAATCAGAATTTGCAATTTCGTATGCACCGTTACTCCAAAAATTATCCGGCATTTGACGGGCGCGATTTGTCGCCACAAGGTTTCATCGAATTGAATCCCGACCCGGATTATTGTGCGTTTTTGGTGAATAATGAAGAAGTCTCAGTGATTGACGATGTAAGTATTTTTCCGAATCCTGCTTCTGATAGGATTCAAATTGATATTACAGGAGACATCGAAGCAGAACATGTTGAAATCTTTAATTCGACTGGTCAGCGCATTTATTCAGCCGAAATAAATAATGATACACACATGCTTTCTACCGAAAATTGGGCGCAAGGTATTTATTTCGTATATTTGGATAGTAAAGCAGCCGGGAAAGTCTTGGTAATTAGTGAATGAGCGAATTTTGAATGAGTGAATATATAATGCGACAATGCGATAATCATAGCTTCGGTCGTTGAAAATTAATATCGGATGTCTTTCAATGGAACATGTTCCATTGGGAAAGCACGCATTATATATTCACTCATTCAAAATGAAATAATTACGTAACTCATTTTAAATAATAATAAAAATAATTTATACCTAATAACCAATCACTAATCAACTAATCACCAACCCCAATTTAAAGTATGGAGAAATTTTTTAACACTGCGGGTCCGATTTCAACGAATCTACATTATTATGTGGATAGTAAAAACCGTTGGGATTTTGATGAGGTGACCAATCTAATTGCACAGAGTAAATACTTTATTCTCCATGCGCCCCGTCAAACAGGAAAAACAAGTGCGTTGATAGCTTTAGCCAAATACCTAAATGATAGCGGAGCGTATGAGGCTGTTTATGCGAATGTAGAAGCTGCACAAGCTGCCAGAGAAAATGTATCGGCAGCCATGCAAACCATCGCAGGCAATATTGCTCGTGACCACCAATACATTACAAATAAGGATTTACTTAGGGATAATTGGTCCTCTATTTATCAAGAATCAAATGCACATGCTGCCGTCCAATCTCTACTCGAATTTTGGGCAAAAAACACCGATGTTCCTACTGTTTTATTCCTTGATGAAGTAGATGCTTTGATAGGCGATACGCTTATTTCGCTGCTTCGTCAAATTCGGGCAGGTTATAATAAACGTCCGTCAAGTTTCCCTATTTCTATCATCCTTTGCGGGGTGCGGGATGTGCGCGATTATCGCATTCATTCTGCCCAATCAAAAGAAATTATTACGGGTGGTAGTGCCTTTAATATCAAAGCAGAATCTCTGCGCTTAGAGAATTTTAGTCGCGAACATATCCAAGACCTTTATGGACAACATACCGAAGCCACCGGACAGATTTTTGAGGAAGGTGTAGCGGATTTGGTCTGGCATTATACGAAGGGACAGCCGTGGTTGGTCAATGCTTTGGCGTATCAAGCGACTTTCAATATGAAGGAAAATAGGGACAGAAACCGACCTATTACAGTCGAAATCATGAAGGAAGCAAAAAAACAATTGATACTCAGGCGCGATACACATTTAGACCAATTGGTAGATAAATTGCAAGAACCACGGGTGCAAAGAGTGATAGAACCCATGTTGAGCGGAGATATATCTAGTCGCAATCATCGCCCCGATGATGTGCAATATGTACGCGATTTGGGTTTGATTGATGTCGAAATTAATGGGCAGATTAGTATTGCGAATGCGATTTATCAAGAGGTCATCCCAAGAGAATTGATGTGGACAATGCAGACGGGCATGACCACCAATCACCTTTGGTACATCCTACCCGATGGTTCGCTGGACATCCTGAAACTGCTCACAAATTTTCAAGATTTTTTCCGTAAAAACTCCGAACATTGGTTGGAAGTATATACCTACAAAGAGGCAGGTCCGCAGTTGCTACTGCAAGCCTATCTGCAACGCATTGTCAATGGTGGTGGAAGTATCGAAAGGGAGTATGCCTTTGGTCGGGGACGCACCGATTTATTTGTCGAATTTCCTTACGGCGACCATCAAAAACAAGAAATTGTCATCGAATTAAAAATCCTCTATAATAGCTTAGAGGCAACTATCGAAGAAGGATTGACTCAAATAAAATCTTATATGGATAAATGTGGTACCAATCATGGACATTTACTCATATTTGACCGCAGAACTAACCGAACTTGGGAAGAAAAAATTTGGGACAAAACCATTGAAGGCATCCACGTTTGGGGGTGTTAGAACTCAATGCTACAATACTACAATGATAATGAGTGAATGAGTGAATTTTGAATGAGTAAATGAATAGATGATTAAATGAGTAAATATCATTAACACATTTAATCATTTTTACATTGAAAAATATTCACTCATTCACTCATTCAAAACATTCACTCATTAAATACATTGCCTATGAGCGAAAATAGTCCTTTACGATTAGAATTGATTGCCTTTTTTATATTGGCGATTGTCTTCGTATTATGGTCATTTAAGCAATGTGATTCCGACCAAACATATCCCCGCAACAAAAAAACACGCACCGAAAAAAAACGCAAACGAAACACGACCAACAACGAAAAATATGCTACCTTATACGTGACGGCAGACAGTCTGAATATGCGTATTGCACCACATTTGGACAGTATAGTCGTCGCGCGTCTGCCGCGAACAGAAGCCGTTGCATTTTACGGGCTACGGACTTCTTTTCGACAAAAAATCAACATCAATAACACGATAAAAAATGAGCCTTGGGTCTATATTCGCACCCGAACCGGAAAAGAAGGTTGGGTATATGCAGGCGGATTGACATTCTACAAAATCAAATGAGTAAATGAGTAAATGTTATTTGACGCATTATTGCATTAAAAATATTCACTCATTCACAATTCACTCATTCACTCATTAAAATACATTACATTAGGGCAGTAATCATAATATAGTGTCTTACTAAGTTCAAGATTAAGAATAAGTTCAAGGTTAATCTTAAACTATCTTTTTTGCATTAAATACTGATTTTTCAATGAATTGAAAATCAGATTTGGTTTTTCTATTTAAACTTCAACTTAAACTTATTTTACCGCGCTATGAAGTTCATAAATACCTATACAATACTCGCAACAGTTTTTTTGATGACTTGTTTTTCTACGGAAATAAATGCCACACATATTGTAGGCGGCGACTTGTCGTATGAATGTCTCGGCAATAACCAATATCGCATTACGATGAGGGTCTATCGCGATTGTTTTGCAGGACAAGCGGGGCTTGATGATCCGGCAAAACTCAGAATTTTCACCGGACCAAACGGTAATACTCCTTTCGGTCCGGTACAGAATGTGGGTTTGGATTTCGACAATAATATCCCCCCTGTTATTAGTAATCCTTGTTTGACACCGCCGAGTAATATCTGTGTGGAAGAAGGCATTTATGAACGAGTTTTTACCTTGCCGTACAATTCAAACGGCTATCATATTTCGTATCAACGCTGTTGTCGAAACAACTCGATTACTAATATATTTAGCCCTGAATCTTCGGGCGCGACTTACACGATTTATATTTCAGACGAGGCACAACAAACCTGTAATAACAGCCCCACTTTCACCGATTTCCCGCCTATCGTAATTTGTGCCGGACAAGATATTAACTTTGACAACTCCGCCGTAGATGTAGAGGGTGACCAACTGGTATATAGTTTTTGTGCGCCATTTTTGGGTGGCTCTACTTATACGCCAACTCCCGATGCTACACCGCCGCCTTACAGTCAGGTTATTTTCGCACCACCCTTCACGGCAGCACAACCGCTTGGCGGTAATCCCGTCGTTACTATTGACCCGGTGACAGGTTTGATTTCGGGTGTGCCCACGCAATTGGGGCAGTTTGTGGTCGGGATTTGTGTGGAAGAATACCGAACCATTAATGGCGTACAGACGCTCTTGAGCCTCACCAAACGCGATTTCCAATTTAATGTGGTGAACTGCGAACAAACGCTCGTCGCCGCAATCGCCTCCGAAATTGTAATTGATATTGATGAATATATTGTCAGCGAATGTGCCGACCCCACAATTACTTTTGAAAACCTTAGCTACCCCAACGAATTGATTGACAGCTATTTGTGGAATATTGATTTGGGAAATGGCGATGTGTTTACTTCTACCGCAATAAATCCGACACATACATTTCCCGGTGTTGGTACGTATGATGGTACGCTTGTCGTCAATCCCGGAAATCCGACTTGTACCGATACGGCGGATATTATTGTCGTCATAAACCCTGATATTACGGCAGATTTTGAGGTCAGTTTTGACCCGTGTTCGCTTGACCCGATTCAATTTACCGACCAAACTATCGCCGAAGCCGGCGGCGTGATATATGATTGGAATTTTGGTGATGGCACTACTTCCGACGAACAAAATCCTTCACACGAATACGCTCCCGGAAATTACACCATCACGCTCAATGTAGAGGATGTCAATGGTTGTACCGACCAAACCTCACAAGATATTACCTACTTCCCTACTCCCGACCTTGCATTTGATGTGAGTGACCCGATTGGCTGTGGTGGTCATTCGGTGACATTTACCAATAATTCAGCACCACTCACCAATGATTATGATATTGAATGGGATTTTGGAGATGGAAATTCTTCTACAGAAAATTCGCCTACAAATGTCTATGATACCCAAGGTTCGTATGATGTGACACTCACAATTACCTCACCAACAGGCTGTACAGATACAGAGACTTTTTCGAGTATAGAAATACAATCCGGTCCCCTGATTGGCTTTGATTTTTCAGACCCTTGCATTGTTGGACCTATTTCATTTACCAATACAACAACCGCAAGCGGCGCGCCCATTACAAATACCACTTGGAACTTCGGCGACGGTAGTACTTCTTCCGAATTAAGCCCAACACATAACTACGCTACGCCGGGTAGCTACGACGTGACTTTGGTGGTCAGTGATTCAGAAGGATGTACCACGACATTAGAGCAGACGGTCAACTACTTCCCGCCATCTGTCATCAATACTTCTCCGAATATTACAGAAGGTTGCGAACCCTTAACCGTTTCATTTACAAATACTTCTGCCCCATTCACTGCTGACTATACCATCAATTGGGATTTCGGCGACGGAAATAGTTCTACGGATTTTGCCCCGACACATACTTACGATACGCCGGGTACATATACCGTTTCAATTGGTATTTCGCCACCCGGTGCTGCCTGTACGAGTGAAGAAATTTATACGGATTTAATCACCGTAAACGCTTCCCCCGTAGTCGATTTTTCTTTTTCTGATTTATGTGAATTTGGGGCAATTGATTTTACGGGAAATATCGCGCAAGGTAGTGGTTCGATTACAAATATTGAGTGGAATTTTGGGGATGGAAATAGTTCCAATCAGCAAAGTCCTACGCACAATTATTCAGCTCCCGGTATTTATACTGTCACCTTGGATGTTACGGATGAATTTGGTTGTGCAGATAATTTTTCGGAAACTATAGAATACTTTCCTGCACCTGTTACCAATGTGAATTTTGACCCTGAAGGCTGTACACCATACACAGCAGTTTTTACCAATAATTCTGCGCCGCTAAATATTGGATACACCGTCGAATGGAATTTTGGCGATGGCAATACTTCCGTCCAAACCTCCCCTACCCACCTCTACGATACGCCCGGCACATACACAGTTACACTCACAATGACTTCGCCGAGTGGCTGTATTACGGAAGAAATTTATACGGATGCTATTTTCGTACAAGAAGGTCCTATTGCAGCTTTCGATTTCTCCGACCCTTGCGAACTCGGACCCATCACATTCACCAATACTACCACACAAGGCGATGGCGCAATCACGATGACAGAGTGGGATTTTGGCGATGGAAATACTTCTTCTGATAATAGCCCCGTTCACGAATACACTGACCCCGGAACCTATACCGTTACCTTAGATATTACAGATGCCAATGCTTGTGTCAGTACACTTACACAGGACATTTCGTACTTCCCTTCTCCGGTGATTGATATTGTTTTTGATGCAGAAGGATGTACGCCACACACGGTTACTTTTCAAAATAATTCAATTCCGATTACACCTACATTTACCTTTGAATGGGACTTTGGCGATGGCAATACTTCGGGCAGTTTGAGTCCTACGCATACCTACGATTCACCCGGTTTATATACCGTTTCTTTGATAATGACTTCTCCAAATGGCTGTGTGAGTCAGGAGACTTTTGTGGATGCCGTTTTTGTGCAAATTGGTCCAACGATGGCATTTAGTTATTCGGATTTGTGTGTGCTTGGTCCCCTACAATTTACAGACGAAACTACGATAGGCGATGGTGCACTCAACGGCTGGACTTGGGATTTTGGTGATGGAAATTCTTCTACCGACCAAAACCCTGTACACGAATATACCAACCCCGGCGTGTATAATGTTATATTGACAATTACTGATGTAAATGATTGTGAAAATCAATTACTTCAAACGCTTGAATACTTTCCTTCGCTGGATATTCAGGTGGATATTCCCGATGCCGGGTGTACACCGCTTACTGTTGATTTTTTAAATAATACAAGTCCATTCACCGACCAATATACGATTCAATGGAACTTTGGCGACGGGAATATTTCTACGGAAGAAAATCCAACACATACCTTCACTGTTCCCGATACGTATAATGTGTCAGTGACAATCACTTCACCAACAGGATGCGAAGTGACAAAGACTTTCCCCGATGCCGTTTTTGTACAAGCCGGACCTGCTACTTCCTTCAATTTTGTATTCGATTCTTGCGCTTACGAACCCGCACAATACTTCGACCAAACCATAGCAGGCGATGGCAACCTCACGAATTGGAATTGGGATTTTGGCGATGGAAATACTTCTACAGAGCTGAATCCGACACATGCTTTTGATGACCCCGGCAGCTATGATGTGAGTCTGACCGTAGTGGATGATAATGGTTGTGAAATTAGTGCAACGCAAGTGGTCGATTGGTTTCCAACACCATTTATTAGCGTTGAACTTGACCAAGATGAGGGCTGTCAGGAACTGACTGTTTCTTTTGAAAATAATACATTCCCATTAGCAGGTTATGCGACTGATTGGGATTTTGGGGATGGCAATACAGGCACAGACCAAGAACCTGTACACACCTACCTGTACGCAGGTACGTATGATGTGAGTTTGGTGGTGACTTCGCCGATTGGCTGTCAGGAAACGGAATTTTATCCGGCATTGATACGTGTGGATTCTGTGCCGGCGGTGAGCTTCCTGCCGAATGATGGCACTTGCCTTGATGGTGTAGTCGAATTTACAGATTTAACGCCTTCAAATGGCAGCGATATTATCTCGTGGAATTGGGATTTTGGTGATGGAAATACCTCCACCGCGCAAAACCCGACACACGAATATGTCGTATCTGACACCTATGATGTGAGTCTCACGGTAGTAGCGGAAAACGGTTGTAGCAGTACCATTACCAACTCAATTAATTGGGAATATATACCCGGAATTGCCTTTGGTGTAGATGCACCGCAAGGCTGTCAGCCACACACCGTAGAGTTTATGAATGAAGCAGATTCTATCGCAGGTTGGACATTGGATTGGGACTTTGGCGATGGCGGTACAGCGACGGGGCTTAACCCCGTTCATACCTATCAAAATACGGGTATTTATGATGTCACTTTGACGCTGGCTTCGCCTTTTGGCTGTGTAATTGAAACGCTATATCCGGCTTACATTCAAGTAGATACGATACCGATTGCTGATTTTCAATTTGATTATTCGTGTGAAGATGCAGCGGTGAGTTTCAACGATATTTCCATCGCAACGAGCGCGCCTGTTGTCGAATGGAATTGGGATTTTGGCGATGGCGAATTTTCTACCCAACAAAATCCTGAACATGTGTATCCGCCTGTCGCGGATGTATTTACCATTACATTGACCATCACGGATGCCAATGGTTGTACAGATACCGCTTCGCAGGAAATTGACTGGTTTCCATCCGCACAAATTGATTTTGAAGCGGATGATGATTTTGGTTGTGCGCCGCATGTCGTGACCTTTTTCAATAATACCATGCCCCTCGACCCGACTTATGAGTTATTATGGGATTTGGGAAATGGCACAACGAGTACCGAACTCGAACCTGTCGTGAATTACGATACAGGTACTTACACTGTTAGCTTGACGGTGACTGCCCCGACGGGTTGTGTCACCAATGTGACGTTGCCCAATTACATCCAAGTCACCGCCCCACCTGTGGCTGATTTCACTTATAATCCCGATAATCCAACCAATCTGAATCCCGAAGTGAGTTTTACTGAAACCTCTGAAAATGATACAGAATGGTTATGGGATTTTGGTAATGGAGACAGTTCAAATCAACCCAACCCGATTTATACTTATCCTGATACGGGTTACTACAACGTGACGCTATATGTCTCACAAGCAAGCGGTTGTACAGATAGCACCACGCAAATTATAGATGTTTCGCCGGAATATACTTACTTCCTTCCCAATGCTTTCACGCCGAATTATGATGATAAAAATGATGGTTTCAAAGGCAAGGGCATCACTTGGACTTTACAGGATTTTGAAATGACAATATTCAATCGCTGGGGTGAGCAAATCTTCCAAACCAATGACCCCAATGAAGCATGGAACGGACGTAAAAATAATAATGGGCAACCCTCTCCCAACGGCGTGTATGTGTATCTGGTCACGCTGACGGATGGGCGTGGGGAAGTGTTTGAGTATAAGGGGTATGCTACTTTGGTGCGGTAGTACAAATAGAACGCGGATTTAACGGATTAGACAGATTTACACGGATTTTTTCATTCGCGTAAATCTGTTTGCCCTTCTAAGTGAACAGACAAGAATATATAAAAAGAGTAAATTATTCCTGTTTTAGCTTATCATCATTATCACACTGCCATGACATCAAACAAATCCTCTCGACTAGTAGGAATCTTCCTACTATTTTTCGCACTGCTCAATTTTCCGATAATTGGCTTGTTCAATAAAAATGTGATTATCGGTGGGATTCCTTTGCTCTATCTATATCTTTTTCTTATTTGGTTAATTTTTATTATTTTCATGTTTCTAATTGTCAGAAAAACGTAACTCGGACATTCCTGTCCGAAGATGTATCACCACCGGACAGAAATGTCCGGATTACGATTTTAATATGAGCGTAGAACCAACCAAAGCCCAACTTTCCGCCCTCAAATCTTATCCAAAAGATAAGCCCGTAGCTATGGTCAATGTCATCAAATATAGAGACAAAACGCCTGATGGTACGGAAGAAGGCAGAGTCGCCTACAAGCGATATATCACTGCGGCAACGCCATTTATGGAAGCCGTTGGCGGTAAAATGATATGGCGCGGCAAGCCCGCCGGAGTCGTCGTCGGAAATAGTGATACTCAACCCGATGTGATTTTTATTGTGGAATATCCGTCGATTGATGCTTTT
>CALHBW010000318.1 GCA_937930625.1 uncultured Saprospiraceae bacterium
CGTCTAAGCTTGCTTGCAAGATATTACTCGTCTGACGAAGGTTTTTGTGAAATGTAGTGATTTGTCTCATAAAATATTCGCATTGAATAAAGGAATTCGTCTGACGAGTATTCGCTTTAGGCAAACTTAGACGGGTAGCCAACTATGAACTATCAGCCTATTATATTATTCGTTCAATTTAATAAATTTGTTCGCAGGAGAAAACCAGCCTCCGCCACGTACTCTTATAAAGTAAGTGCCTGCGACAAGCTTATCTGTCGGAAAACGAAGCAGATTCGGACCATTGAAAATATTCACAGAGGTCTCTGCAACCAATGCCCCGGTCACATCCATCACATCAATATAAACGGTTTCGTGTGTATCTACGAATAATTTGACGAAAGCCTCCGCATTGCCCACAATAGGATTCGGGAATATATCAATGAATGTACCCGTATCATCTGCATGACATTCCGAAATGACTTTTATCAAATCAGAGTACGCAAAACTTCCATCTATATCAACTTGCTTCAAACGGTAGTACATTTCTGCACCCGCCCATTGGTCAGTGAAACTGTAGGATAGATTTTCGTACGACGTTCCTGCAGCATTCACGCGTCCGATTTCGCTAAACGCATTAGCATTAAAGCTACGCTCAATGACAAAGTAATCTGAATTGCTTTCGGTTGCTGTCTCCCAAGTAAGGTGATTTTTACAGTCACGTTCTTCCCCGGTAAAACTAACTAATTCGACGTCGAGACATAACGAAGGCATACAGTTGGATGCATTACCATAAATATTCTCATCAGTATTTGACCGTGCATCAGAACCATTTTGAGTATATACTTCACCTACGAAAGTTGGCGGAAATACCGCTTGCGGATGCCACTCCAAATCAAAACAAGCATCGGCATTCAATACATCAAACTCAATACGTCCTACTTGTACCCAATCCTCTTCTCCCGAACTAAGATAATAGCCATCACCACCTGCAAGCTCTACATTATAAGATACCACAGTATCCAAAGACCCCGTTAGATTGTGTGGAGAAAATAATGTAAAACCTAAATTACGCGGTACAGGAACCGGACTGATAAAGTTGGATATAGTCAATTCTTCCGTAATTCTCGGATTTGCAAGGGCAGTACGATTAAATGAGAAGCGATAATTTTGCTCACTCATAAAAAATTCTGTGGCAGCCGAAGCCGCTTTCACTTCAATAATGAAGTCAATCGGACCAGCCTCACATGTGACATCCCCTTGTACAAAACGCACGTCACTCTGTCCGTCTTGTGCTTGAATATTCAAGCTAATGGCTAAAAAAACCATTAAAAAAAGTAATGTTGGATTTTTTTTCATAATACTAGTTGTTTATCTTCCTTAATGATTAAGATGTCATTTAACACATCTTTGAATATTGATTAACAATTTGATGTGGAATAACGAAAGAAAGCCGACTCGACAGCTCGGCGAGGCATTTCTAAAAAAGCCATCATGTTAAATGATGAAAAAGGGTACTTTATGGTTGCTTGTAGGTTATAGACAGCGAGTGTGGTTTTTTATGAGACTCAAAAATAATTTTTTCTGCACTAAAATACTCATAAATACGAAAAAAAATGTGAAAAAGATATGACAAGCTCCAAACAACGTTTTATAGAAAAAAACACTCTAAAAAGGTAACTCTGTCACAATTATCTACGTTTCAAAGTACAGTCATAATTTTTACTTATCGAAAATTATGATTGTACTAAGTGAACAAATAACCAATTCAAATTTCCATAAAACCTGCTTTTTATAAAAGTCAATATTTTTATATATTTATTCTACAAAAATAAAGTCACTATCTGACAATCAAACAATATTAACAATATTTTTATGTTTTATAGAAAAATAATTTTTGTCATATTAATCTGGTCGCTCACACTTGCGGCACAATCACAACCTACGCTCCTTGCTCCTCCGAATGGTAGTACGGATATAGAAGAAACTCCTAAATTTGAATGGTCTGCCAACACCACAGAAACCTATACCTTAGAGGTTTACGACTGTTTGCCCGACCCTACCAATGATGGCACACTCCAACTCGATGACTTCGAACTGACTGCCGGACCAATAAGTATTGATACCATCCCCAACGACCTTTCGGGCTTGACTTATAATGCGCTCACGGGTACATTTTTTGGAGTCAGCAATGGTATCACACAAATATTTGAGCTAGATACTGACGGCAACCACCTCCGAACTATCTCGCTCAATAACTTTGAAGATACCGAAGGTCTGGTATGGATTGGCGGTGATGAGTATTTCGTAGTAGAAGAACGACGTGGACGCGCCGTAAAAATTACTGTCACAGAAAACACTGAAAGTGTGGCTTATCCCGACACCTATATTCAGTTGGATGGTGACTGGGGAAACAATCTTGGGGTCGAAGGAATTGCCTATGATGCTGCCGCGAACAAGCTTTTTATTGTCAAAGAAAAACTTCCATCCCAATTGTATAGCTTCGAAATTCCTGAAAATTTCCCAAGCACAATTAGCCCGACAATGCCATTTGATATTGATGTCAATAATTTTGGTTGCAGTGATTTTTCGGGTTTGCATTTTCATCAAAACTTATTTGTACTCAGCCACGAAGGGCGCGCATTGGTGCAGACGGATATGACAGGCAATGAAATTTCCCGAATTGATATCAGCGATAATGGCGCAAACGGCACACTCGAAAACGGTCTGTTACAAGCTGAAGGCATCACGGTTGACGATGAAGGTACTATCTACATCGTCAGCGAGCCTAATACCTTTTATAAGTTCGAAAATCCAAGTCCGCCACCATTGTATAATGTAGAAGAACAGGCTTTTTCTGATGAAAATGTTGGTATCAATTCCCTCACCCTTGAGCCGGGTTTATTAGATTCAGAAACACAATATTGTTGGCGGGTAAAAGATAATGCGACAGGCGAATGGTCGGATTATTGGACATTCACAACAGGTCTTATCATTGATGTGATCGAACCCAATGCGAATGCAGACTTGCAGCTATTTTTTCATCCAAATAATGATTCTTTGACGGTAGAATTTTCAACACCCAAACCTGCATCTGACGCTCAAATTATCATTTATGATACGATGGGAAAACAAGTGATGCAACATAAACTCAATGCAATCTCTACCCAATCTACGACCCTCAATACCAAGCAATTACCAATGGGCGTCTATATTCTTTCTCTCAAAATGAATCAAGAGAATATCAGCCGAACCTTTGTCAAGTACTGACGATTTTTGATTTGGTGATTTTTGATTTTTGATTGAATTTTGCTTCGCAAAATATATCATAAAAATTCGCGTAGCGAATCAATCAAAAATCAAAAATCACTCAATCATAAATGCCCAAAGGCTTTCTCCAAATCTTCTATCAAATCATCCGCATCTTCCACGCCCACACTCAGGCGAATCAGCGAATCCGTCATACCGACTGCGAGACGTTCCGGACGCGGAATAGAGGCGTGTGTCATCGTAGGCGGATGCCCTATGAGCGATTCCACACCACCCAGCGATTCGGCAAGACTAAACAAATGCGTATTGCTCATCACCCTAGAGCCTGCTTCGAGCGTATCTTCCTTCAATGTAAATGACACCATACCACCAAAATCGCGCATTTGTCGCTTCGCAATTTCATGTCCCGGATGGTCTTCAAAACCCGGATAAAATACGCGATTCACCTTTGGGTGCTTGCGTAAATATTCGGCAATTGCGCGCGCATTATCGCAGGAGCGTTGTACGCGCAAATGCAAGGTTTTGATACCGCGCAAAATCAAAAAACAATCCTGCGGACCCGGTACTGCCCCTGCTGCATTTTGAATAAAATACAATTGGTCAGCAATCTCTTTATTGCGCGTAATCACCGCGCCATGCACCACGTCCGAGTGTCCACCTATATATTTTGTCGCCGAATGTACCACCATATCTGCTCCAAAATCAAGCGGTGTTTGGAGGTAAGGCGAAGCAAAAGTATTGTCCACACAAGTCAAAATCCCGTGTTTTTTAGCCAAATCACAAGCCGCTTTGATGTCAATTACATTGAGCATTGGATTCGTAGGTGTTTCAATCCAAAGTAAGCGCGTATTCTTATTAATTTTCGCTTCAATATTGCTCAAATCCGTCATCGCCACAAAATGTCCCTTCAAACCAAAATTGCCGAATACCTTGTTAATCAAGCGATAAGTGCCACCATACAAGTCATTCGTCGAAATCAACTCATCGCCGCTTTTCATCGTCTTCAATATCGCGTCCGTAGCTGCCAAGCCACTCGAAAAGCAGATAGCGTACTCACCGTTTTCCAATGCCGCAAGGTTCGTTTGCAGCGCGTCGCGCGTTGGATTTTGTGTACGAGCATATTCGTAACCCTTGTGTACGCCCGGCGACTCCTGCACATAGGTTGAAGTCTGGTAGATTGGCGTCATAATCGCTCCCGTACTTGGGTCGGGTTCTATTCCTGCGTGGATAACTTTCGTTGCAAATTTCATATCGTGTCGTGATTCGTGTGTGAAAACGTAACACAGACATTCCTGTCTGTATTTTAGGCAGTACAGACAGGAATGTCTGTGTTACGCTGTATAAATTCTCAATTTTCAATTCCTAAAACGGTGGCAAGGTAGCAAAATTTATTATTTTTGGGCAGATGTTTTTTAATTGAGAATTGAAAATGGATAATTGGTAATTCTCAATTATACCTTCTCAATTTTCAATCGTATAAATTTTCAATAATGAATAGAAAAATATTTCCCGTTTTACTCCTCTCTATGACCGTATTTTTTGCTTGCGAAAATATGGACAAACCCCAATTCCAAGCTGTCAATAATGTTGAACTAAAATCCATTAATATCGCTAATGGCTTCAACGTAGAAATGAGTGGAGATGTTACCTTTTTCAACCCAAATGATGTCACAGTCGATGTTTCTGAATTGGAAGCAGATGTCTATGTGAATGGCAATAAACTCACCACCGTCACCCAAAATCTGAAAACTCAAATGAACGCCAGCGATGAATTTACCATTCCATTGACCTGCAATATTCCCCTCGAAACTGTTTTTAAGGATTTCAAAGATGGCGGTTTTTTCAAAAATTTATTAAAAAAGAAAAAAATCGACCTCAAATTGGACGGTCAGCTCAAAGCCACACGCGGCGGTGTCGGCATGGATGTCCCTTTTAATTATGAAGAAACACATGAATTGAAATTGCTCAATTCATCTTCTATTATCACTAATTGAAATATAGAACGGTGCTTCCAGCCTGTTCCACGCTATTTTGCTCTACATACGCGAGGCGCGAACCGGAAGTGTCGCGCTACGTTTACGATACGCTGAATTGATTTCTATGAGAAAACCTAATGACATTCAATCAAAATCCGCCAGAAAACTCGCCTTGCATTTCGAAAATGTAAGGCGAGTCTGTACCGACGAAACCTGTAATGACTGCTTTAGCTGTCAAACAAATAATAAAAGTATTCATAAAACATTATTTTTTAATTTATTAATAATTAAAACAAAAATACATCTGACAGCTAAAGCAGTCATTACGGGTGCCTGCATTTTTTTTATATTGCTCCTCGTAAGCTGCGGAGAAAAAATCTCCCCCGAAGAAGAACGCGCACTTCAGGAATACAGCGAATTGATGAACAGCTTTCGTTTCCCATACAGGCTCGAAAAACCCACTCAAGTCTATAAAATGCCGGAGGTCTTGCGCGAGATTTCCGGCTTAGGCATCACCAAGACGGGGGAGTTGGGATGTATCCAAGATGAGCAAGGTGTTATTTTTATTTATGATACCGACCAATGCGAAATTAATCGCAGAATAGGTTATGGAAAAAACGCTGATTACGAAGGCGTTACGTTTGTAGAAGACGATGCTTTTGTATTGCGAACTAATGGCAACATTTACCGCGTACTTGCATTTGATGGCGGACAGCCCGTTCGACAAAAACATAAAAGTCTGCTCAATCGGAAGAACAACACCAAAGGCATCGCCCACGAACCCAATAAAAACCGCATCCTCGCCATTTGCAAAGACGGTTACGCGACAGGCGATGGCAATTTCATCGAACAACTCGCTATTTTCCCGTATGATATTGATAGCAACAGGGTCGCAGATTCAGTGGCTTACTCGCTCAATATCGACGAAGTGAAACGATACGCCGAACTCGCTAATCCCGAAACCTACCGCGAGGTATTTCCTATGTTTTACAGGTCAAATTTGACCACATTTCCAATCTATCCTTCTGCGCTTGCGGTACATCCGAAAACGGGCGATATTTACATCGCTTCGGGGGCGGGTGGTTTGCTTTTTGTGCTTAATTCTGATGGTGTACTCGTTCATATTGAGCGACTTAGAGAGGATGCTTATCTTCAAATTGAAGGCTTGACATTTCGCCCCGATGGTACATTGCTCATGGCTTCAGAAGGGAAAGAAAAGCCGGGAGAGTTGTATGAGTTTGATTCAATGGTTAATGATTAATGGTAGGGTGTGTAATCTGTCAGCAAAACAAGTCACCGAAAAAAGAGGGAAAAAATGCCCGCAAGGCATAGCTTTATGGTAAAACAGATTGAAAAACAACTAAATAGTGGTGAGTCAGTATTGTAACAGATTACACACCCTATGATTAATGGTTATACTGTGAACGGCGTAAATTTCGGAAAATATTAACATCTATATTTCACGCAGAGTACGCGGAGAAATACTATAAAATCTCTGCGACCTCTGCGTTCTCTGCGTGAATCAGCATTTTCCGAAATTTACCCCGTTTACAGTATAATAAATTTATTTTTTTCATTCGTTAATAAAAAAATAAAATACGTTTTTTTCAAAAAATTTATGAAATAAATTTAGGCATGTTTAGAATTCCATAGAACAAAAGGTTCTTCAAGTAAATTAGTAATAGTGTAAATTTTTTCGACAAAATAGCACTATGACATCTTTACAAAAAGAACCCAGTTCATTGAAAAACTCGTATAAATATATTCGTCGT
>CALHBW010000319.1 GCA_937930625.1 uncultured Saprospiraceae bacterium
CTAAAAACTCGGCGAAAACTCCACCTTAATTCCAAATTTACTAATTTCATTCCCCATAGGACGCACCTCATCACGCTGCGTGAGTCGCCACATAAAATCGACTTTGAGAAATCGTGCGATATTTTCCACGCCGACACCGACTTCGGCATATACGCCATTGAGGTCTTGGAGGTTGCCGTCAGAATTATTATTGAGGTCGAGATTAACCTGATTGGCAGGACTGACGCGACTGTACAGCACCTTGCCATGCACCACACTACGGAAGCGCAACCAATCATTCCACGGAATTAAATTAAAAATCAAGCCGCGAAAACGATGCGTAAACCACGCAGACGCCCACATATCGCCGCCATATTCGCGGTCATTCATCATATTATATGCCCAGCGATTGTACATGTACGACTCATTGCCACTGTGAATACGAAATAGCGGCGAAGGCAATTCTCCGAAAATTTTACCGCCTTCGAGTTGGTAATACGTGCGTCCGATACGCGAACGAAGTTGTTGCTTGAGACTACCTTCGATGCGATGATATTCGTAATCACTCCCCAGAAAATCATGCGGACTATAGGTATAATTTAGCGATAAATATGGCTTGTGCGCCCGCACACGATTCGCGGCTCTACGCTCATTACGAATACTGGTATTGAAACGGAATCCGATACTCCAATCTGCTTTCACATTCAATTCAAAAGTCTGAAAAGGATTCGTACCGGAGACAAATTCTTCGCCTGTACGCGGTGATGTGAAAGTCATGGAATTGGGCCACGTTTCCACTGTTTTGTGTGTACCTGCGATACGAGTTTTGAAACCTTGAAACCATTCTTTTTCATAGAAAAGCTGCCCGGTTCTTTGCATATAAAGGCTATTCGCCAACAACTGCCCTTCTCCGCGAAAGATAGAGTTCAGGATATAATCGTGAGATGCCCACGGACTATAGAAATTAAAATTAGAATAGTCTTTTTTGTAATATCCACCAATGGATTGCCAACGCTGATTGATACGCGGCAAATGATACTTAAATCCGGCGTAGTATTTCCAATCTTCATCTTTCGTACCATAGGCAAGATAAGCGTTCAATTCAAGTTTTTGATTGAAGGCAAATTTGCTGTTTCGCATCCCGAAACGGAAGCGTTGACCTTCGAGGTCATTCCACGAATACGAATTATACCATTTTCCAAATTCCAAAGGACCTACCCGCGCAAATCCTGTCCCGAAAAGATGTCCGAGCCACATCGTTGTCTTGTAGGCGCGCGTTCTTTGCAGCGAATCAATCATAAAATAAATACCGCTTTCGGTCTTTGAAAGGTCTATCGGACGTAAGCTGTCCCACTGCTGATTACTGCGTTTATAAGCGTTCCAATCTCCCACAAAAGGGTCGCCTGCGAAGAGGCTGTCGGGGTAGGCTTCGTTGATTTCAATCTTATCTCGATGTATCGTGCGAAGTACACGCATACTCATGTCGCGCTTGCGTTCGGTGATATTGATATAGACTTCCGCTTGGTCAAATGTCTTAAACCAATGCCCATCAATTCGGTCAAATTCTTGCCGCATTTTGAGGTCGCTTACAAAGTTGAGATTGGCTTGGTCAAGCAAGTACAAATCCATTGATTTGAGCGCGAAAGTCTCCGCATCAATCCATGCGTAGCCTGTAAAGGCAAGGGCAGATTTTCGGCGCGGCGTAAATTCGAGTTTGTACGACCACCTATCATCGACCATCATGCTATCTTCCAGAAAATATTTGTAGGTCGGCAAAGCACCACTCGCGAAGGGACTGATAAAACTTTCCTCCTGAATGATGATGATATTTTCGTACATATCAGCATCAGGAATCGCGCTATCTACTGCATCTACTTTCGCAAAATCGCGCACGCCCGACATGCGTGTAGCCTTCAAAATTTCCTTTCTTTTTTGTGGTTGTTTTCGATAATAAACATCTGCCATGCGCTCCTTGAGTAGCATCGGCAAAAAGGGCTTGCCCACATCCGTACTATCAATATAATCGAATACAAAACGGAAGGGTTTAAATACTTTTCGCTTCGTAAATTTTTCTTTTATATTAAATAAATCAAATTCGGTTTTTGCATAATCTTCGTAATAAAAATAATCAAGGCGATTGGAGCGATTATTCACTTTATTTTTGACCACATTTCGGTATAATGTAATCGCGGCAGTATCTTTTTTGACTTTACGCTTGGCTTTCACCGTAGCCACTTCCAATTCGTAGCTTGCCTCCTGTTTAATTTTGACATCTGCTACCTGTGATGTACCGGGTTTTATTTTTACGACTTTATCCTTATATCCGAGGTAATGATAGGTCACCGAAGTGAGGGCTGTATTGGTCGTAGATATTTCGTAAAATCCATTCAAATCCGTCGTTACCCCATCGGATGTACCCGTGAAATAGACGCTGGCAAATGGCAAAGTTTCTCCTGTTTTGAAATCAGTCAATACCCCCGTAACTACCGTTTTTTGACCAAAAACAGCCGTATAAAACAAAGAGAAAATTAATACGAAGATAAATCGAGGATAATTCATAAGATAAGTTTTGGTGAATGACGCTAATTACCCTTACAAACAGCTTACCAAAGTCGCGTGTTGCGTTGGGATTGTTAAAATTAACTTAGTGAATGAAAGATATGTTGTTTTCTTTGTTGATATGTACGAGAAAATATTTTTATAGGACACAGATTTAACGGATGAAACGGATTTTCGCGAATTTCATCTGTTTTTATCCTTTTTATCCGTTAAATCTGTGTCCTATCATGACAATTTTGCATTTGATTATGGAAAACATCACAGAACGCGATTCTCCATATCGACATTTAGAAAAAATGTCCACTTTGGAATTGCTGCAAAACATCAATCGCGAAGACCAAAAGGTAGCTTTGGAAGTCGAGGCGGTCATTCCTAAAATAGAACCTTTGGTGACAGCTATCGTGCAGAAAATGAAGGCAGGCGGACGGCTATTTTACTTGGGTGCAGGCAC
>CALHBW010000320.1 GCA_937930625.1 uncultured Saprospiraceae bacterium
TTAGACCAACTATTAGCGGAAAATGGGGCATTGGCAGGACTCACTAAGCCCATGCGTGAGCGTTTGGATATTGATGAATTGATGCGTGAACAAAATTACAAACATCCAACCAAAGAAGAGTTAGACGAAATCATGCAAGAAGCTGATATTCAAGAACCTATCGAAGATTTACTCAATATGATTTGACCCAATAGCCGCCACTGCTTCTGTTATCAATGCCACATTACTAACTACCGATAAAGACTTCGCCCACCTTAACTCATCGTATCTTGACTTGCGTTTGATTACATTGACAAAATGATTGAAGCTGCTGTTTGACATCGTGCCGAGACTTGGCAGATTCCGAATCGTACCGATAGCTATCGGTAGGAATGACGGCTTGCTTTTTGGCGTTTTTGAATTGAAGTCAATTGTCTATCCATTTTCCCCTCACTGCAAAAACTTTGCAGTGAGAACCTTTAAATTGCGATTGAAACGTTTCAAAAGGGACATTCTCCGAACCCTTTGATAGAGGGGTTCTTCTCGGATTTTGGCGGAACTTCAATAAACAACTCCAAACCAAAACGTCATTCTGAATTTATTTCTCCCGTACAGTTGTCGGGACTCCCAAGCTACAAGCACGATGTTGAATGTGAGCTAAAAAATTACATTTCATTCAAAAACAACAAGTTATACGATAAAGGGAAAAGAGTCGCATTAATTGTTTAATTTATTTATGGGAATTGCCTAATTTTGTTTAGAATGATTCGGATAGATAGTCGAAGTGTTTCAGATTGTGTTCCGAGTGGTGTTTTCGCGCCACTTTATATACGAAAACTTCTCTGTAAATCCGTCCGATAGTTTTCTTTACTTTCTTCATGGCAAAATGTTTTGTTCAAAGTATCGAGTAGCGAGTATTGAGTATCGAGTTTGACCAAATGTAACGCTTTTTATGGCATTCGACACCCCAAAATTCGTAACTCTAATTTGCTTGAAAGATGAATGAATCAGTCGATAGACGATAGTTTTTAATCTCAATTTCAACCCTTTTAATTTGAGGTTGAGGTTGAATTTGATTTTGAAGTTAATTACCGTTTTTCGACATTGTTAATTTCGCTATTGAAACAATCATATGAACTAATTAGTTCCCTTATTGTATTAAAAATGAATGACTTACGAAAATTATCAACAAATAATGTGTAAATTAACTATACGAAACAATAAATTTAAATTGGCAAAAAAAATACAGTGAAGAAGGAGTGTTGGAAAAGTACAATATTTACAATATTTTAATTTTTTTTCATTAACCATTAACTAGGGCGAACGCAAGGGATTTTTAGTGATGTGTAATGTTGTGATTTTTAGATTTTCGGGAAGTCCACTCGGCTGACATTTTACAAATGGCAGACGAGTATATTTGTGCTTCGAGTTTAATTTTTTTATTTAAACTTTATAACAATTTGATTTTGAATACAATGTACTAATGTTGTCGTCTGCCATTTGAAAAATGTCAGCCGACTCGCGCTTGTCCTATGATTTTTAAAACACATTACAGAAACTTTCTTGCGTTCACAACCATTAACCATTAACATGACCATAGAACAAATTAGCCGCCTCACAGGGCATCGCTCCTCCATATACACGCTCGTGCAAGGCGATTCGCCGCGCGAATTTTTGTCGGGTGGGGGAGATGGTTGGGTGGTTCGGTGGGATTTGGAGCATACAACGGAGGCGCAGGTCTTGGCTAAGGTGGAAGGGAATATTTTTTCATTACTGTATGTGCCTGAAAAGCAATTATTATTGGCGGGCAATATGTATGGTGGTTTGCATTGGATTTCGATAGGAGAGGGGCGCGATTTGCGGAATATTGCCCATCACAAAAATGGTATTTATGATATTAGATATGTCGATGACCACATTTACACCGCAGGCGGCGACGGCAAACTGACGAAATGGCAACCCGAAGTCATGCGCCCGATAGAAACATTCGCACTGACAACTGAAAGCATACGCTCACTCACCTACAACGCAGCACGACAAGAATGGGCTGTAGGCGCAAGCGACCACGCTATTTATTTGCTGGATAATCATTTACAAATAAAAAAAAGTATAAGGAATGCACACGATAATTCGGTATTTAGTGTGCGTTATTCGCCTGATGGTAAGTACTTATTGAGTGGCGGACGGGATGCCCATTTGAAGGTGTGGGATGTGGCGAGTGATTTTGAATTGGTGAAGTCGCAACCCGCGCATTGGTTTACTTTGAATGACATCGCGTATCATCCTGAAGGTCATCTTTTTGCTACTGCAAGTCGCGATAAAACCATCAAAATATGGGCTGCGGACACATTTAAATTGCTCAAAGTCATCGATACAGCAAGGCATGGCTGTCATGTCAATTCGGTCAATAAATTACTCTGGACAAGCCACAAAAATCAACTCATTTCATGTAGTGATGACCGCACAATTATGGTTTGGGACGTAGCGTAATGCCTCCGGCTTGCGTTTGCGGACTACTTGCACAAGCGAGGCGCATTACGCTACAGGAACGAGCCGGAAGCATTGTTCTACGATACGCGGACTGGAAGTGCCGCGTTACATTTCATTATCCAGAATATCTTCGTTAATTGTATTTTTTTCTTTTGAATTAGAAAGAAAGAGTGGTAGCAAAACTGCCAAAATAAACATCACCGTACTCACCGTAAGCACTATATTTGCGTAAGGATAAGACATTATCCGAAACATATATCCTGCTATAATGCCTACAAAACCAAGCACTAACATCAAGACAATTATAATGGCATAAGCTAAATTATTCATAGATAATGATTAATGGATAATTGATAATGTCAATATGTTCGCCAAATTGAAAATTGATAATTGATAATTAATTTATTTTTTATTTCATAAAAAACTTAAAATCAAATAATTACAAAATAAAATTAGTTATCAATTGTACATTCTCAATTCTCAATTTGGCGAAGACATTGATAATGTATAACGGATAATGAATAATTTTCGCACGGCGAAAAACCTGCGTTAAATCATTATCAATTATCCATTGTACATTATCCATTATTTCCCATTGCCGCCTTTACAAAGTGCACAAATAAGGGGTGTGGATTTTCGACAGTACTTTTGAGTTCCGGGTGAAACTGAACACCAACAAACCAGGGATGGTCTTTGATTTCGACAATTTCGACCAAGCCTGTCTTGGGATTGACACCCGTAGCGACTAAGCCCCCTGTATTGAATTGTTTTTCGTAATGATCATTAAATTCGTAACGGTGGCGGTGGCGTTCCCGGACGGTAGTGTCTCCATAGGCTTGCTGTGCGAGGGAGCCGGGTTCGAGTTCACATTCGTAAGCACCGAGTCGCATGGTGCCACCGAGTTGTGTGATGTTTTTTTGTTCTTCCATCATATTGATGACGGGATAAGGTGTATTGGGGTCAACTTCGGTGGAAGCAGCATCATCAAGTTGGAGGACATTACGAGCAAATTCGACGACGGCACACTGCATGCCCAGGCAGATACCAAAGAAAGGAATCCGCTGCTCGCGCACATGGCGTATAGCAATAATTTTGCCTTCAACACCTCGTTGTCCAAAACCGGGCGCGACGAGTACACCATCTACATTTTTCAATAAATCTCTTACATTTTCGTGGGTAATTTGCTCGGAATGAATGGGTTTTACATGTACTTTACATTCGTTGATTGCGCCGGCATGAACGAATGATTCGTGGATGGATTTGTAAGCATCGGGCAGCTCATTGTACTTTCCGACTAAGGCGATACGCACCTCGCGCAAAGGGTTTTTGAGTTTGCCGAGAAAAGTTTTCCATTCTGTAAGGTCGGGTTCGTGCTTGCTATCAAGATGAAATTTTTTGAGTACCGTGACGTCGAGTTTTTCTTTGAGCATCAGTATCGGCACATCATAAATCGTATCGGCATCCATCGCCTCAATGACGGACTCTAAATCAACATTGCAAAATAGCGCGAGCTTTTTACGAATCGACATGCGAAGCGGATGCTCGGTGCGACAAACGAGGATGTCGGGCTGTACGCCGTAGCTCAAGAGTGTCTTGACAGAGTGTTGTGTGGGCTTGGTTTTCAGTTCTTTAGCTGCATTGAGATAGGGAATGTAGGTGAGGTGAATGACCATGCAATTGGTGGCACCGAGTTCCCAACGCATTTGTCGCATGGCTTCGACGTAGGGCAGGGATTCGATGTCGCCGACCGTGCCGCCAATCTCGGATATGATAAATTCGTAGTCGTCCGTTTCGCCCAACAAACAAAACCGCCGCTTGATTTCGTCGGTGATATGTGGAACGATTTGCACGGTTTTACCCAAATAATCGCCTGCACGTTCTTTGTTGATGACGGTCTGATAAATACGTCCTGTGGTGACATTATTGGCTTGAGAGGTGGGTACGTTAAGGAAACGCTCATAATGTCCCAAGTCGAGGTCGGTTTCTGCACCATCGTCGGTCACGTAGCACTCACCATGTTCATATGGATTGAGTGTGCCGGGATCGACATTGATATAGGGGTCAAATTTTTGAATCGTTACGGAAAAACCACGCGCCTGAAGCAATTTGGCAAGTGAGGCAGAGATGATTCCCTTGCCCAAAGAAGAACTTACGCCACCCGTAACAAATATGTATTTTGTCATTAATTTCGTGATTGGTGATTGGTGATTGGTGATTGGTGATTCGTTTTTTCGCTGCGCGAAATGTCAAAATTCACCAATTCACAAAACCTTGTTACGGGATGCAAAAGTACGAAGAAAATTCGGGTTACGGGTCGTGGGTTGCTGGTTAATTTTGCAAAACGAAAACATAAACAACAAGGACGTAGAGAAAATTCATGAATTTTCTCTACGTCCTTATAATCTGGACTTTGGACATTAGGTAACTGGGGAATTAGGAAATTAGGCTAACAAAGGAATAACTCGTAATTTATCAGTGAAATAAAAATTGCAATAAAAACAATTTAAAATAAAACGCAAACTAATGCAAATTATTGATAATGAGGGCCTTACCTAATTTCCCAGTTTCCTAATTCCCCAATGTCCAGTTATAATTTTGCGAAGCAAAAAAGAAATAACTCTATAACCCGTTAACTCGTAACTCGTTAACCCGTAACCCGCTATGCCTTCGGTGGCGAAGTATAGCGCAGATAAGGTTTTACTTCGTAATGTCCTTGTGGGAAAAGTTCCGGTATTTGCTCATTGCTCACGGATGGGGAGATGATACAATCTTGTCCTTGTTCCCAATTGGCAGGAGTGGCAAGTTTGTGATTGGCAGTGAGTTGGAGCGAGTCGATGACGCGGAGGATTTCGTGAAA
>CALHBW010000321.1 GCA_937930625.1 uncultured Saprospiraceae bacterium
ATGAGTCAAAAGAAATCTAAAAAACAATCGAAGAAAGCCGTAAAAGCTGCTTCACATCAAAAGATAAAAGCCCAAAAAAGCGTGTCGAAAAGCCCTGCTGCTTGGTGGTCTAGTCATAATGCCTTGCTTGGGCTTGCAGCGGTTTTGGTCGTGACTTTTGTGAGTTTTTATCCTTCCTTGAATGCAGGTTTTACCAATTGGGATGACTTGGATTACGTCACCGAAAGTCCGTATATCGTCAACCTGAATGGGGAGAGTATCGCTACGATGTTTAGCGAAGAAATCGCCTCGAATTACCATCCTTTGACCATCTTTTCTCTAGCGTTGAACTACCAAATGTCAACGCTCAATCCGACTTCCTATCATTGGACGAATTTGATGTTGCATTTGCTGAATGTGGTCTTGGTATTTTGGTTTGTTTACTTATTGTTTGATAGAAAAATTTGGGGTGCATTGTTGGCAGCGTTTTTATTTGCCATTCACCCGATGCACGTAGAATCGGTGGCTTGGATAGCGGAGCGCAAAGACGTTTTATATACCTTTTTCTTTGTTGCTGCGCTGATTACGTATTTGAATTATTTAAAAAATAAAAAAAACACGTACTACTTGTTCACGCTAATTTTGTTTGTACTATCGTGCCTTTCGAAGCCTACGGCGGTGATGCTTCCGGTGATTTTGGTCTTATTGGATTGGTATAAAAACAGGGTATTTTCGGCTAAAGTTTTATTAGAAAAAGCACCGTTTTTTGCACTTTCTGTCTTGTTTGGTGTGATTACGATTATGGTGCAAAGTGATACGGCGGTGATTGTTGGCGAGTCGGACGCGCACAATCTTTTTGAACGATTTCTTTTTGCTTGTTATGGCACGATGATGTATATCGTGAAGCTGTTTGTGCCAATTAATTTATCGGCATTTCATCCCTATCCGAAGGTGCTTTCGGCGGTGCATTATTTGTCGCCTTTGGTGGTCTTGGGCTTAGGTGGTTTATTGGTTTGGTCGCTTCGTAAGACGAAAGTTGTTGCCTTTGGTTTGCTCTTTTATGGGGCGATGATTGCGCTTACGCTTCAATTTGTGCAGGTGGGTAATGCGATTATTTCTGACCGATATACTTATGCGGCTTACATTGGTTTGTTTTTGATTTTTGGATGGTTATTGGATAATTTTTTATCGAAAAAAAATATATCGCCAGGTCTGCGTTATGGAGTGTTGGGCGGTATTGTAGCAGTTGGAATTTTGTTTTGTGCAATGACGTATCAACGCTGCGATGTGTGGCAAAATAGCGGCAATCTATGGACGAATGTCATCAAACAATATCCCAATTCGCATATCGCGCACAATCAATTGGGCAATTATTATTTTGAGGCACGACGCTACGATGAGGCATTGACGCACTTGAATCAGGCGGTAACTTTGAAGCCCGTTTATTATAAGGCACGGATTAGTCGTGGGAAGGTGTTCAGGCGAATGAAAAAGTACTCTGAATCGCTCGCAGATTATAATAAAGCCATTGAATTAGAACCAAATAGAGACGAAGCCTATAATAATCGCGGCAACATATATTTTGAAACCCAACAATACGATAAAGCCCTTGCGGACTATCAAAAAGTGACTCAACTGAACCCTTCCGAATCGAAAGCCTACGGCAATACAGGCGCGATTTATGCCCAACAAGGCAAGTTTCCGCAAGCCCTCGAAAACCTGAATAAAGCCCTTACCATGAATCCAAGCTATCAGGATGCTATCGCCAATCGTGGTATCGTACACGCGCAAATGAGCAATCACCAAGCTGCTATTCAAGACTTTAATCGTGCCATTCAGTTGAATCCAAATAAAGCGAATTTGTATTCTTCGCGCGCACAATCGCATCAGGCACTTGGGAATGTGCAACAGGCGCAGCAGGATAGGCAGCGGGCGAGGCAGTTGAAGTAGCAGTTCTAAGTATTTTTCGTATTTTTACAAAAAATATTTTTCAAAAAACAAAAATAGATAATCTTGAAATTACAGATTAATACCAATCTACCAAAAAGCAAATGGGTGTCATTTATTGAGAAGAATCGATATGAAAACCAGCTAAATTCGGTTAATAATTTAGAAATAGATTTTAGCGAATCTTCTTTTATTGAACCTTTCTATTTGGTTTCATTAGCCTGTATGATAGAAGAATACAGTATTAATGGAACTACTATATCTTTTTCTCCGTTTGATAAATTAGAGCTACGTGAATATCTCCTGTCAGGGTATTTTTTAAGTTTTTGGAATGAAAGTTTTGATAGATATGAAGGTTATTTTACAGCTTCAAATTCTACGGGTTTGCGTTTGTGGAAAATTGACCCGACTAAGATAAGCGAGTATGTGCATCACGCCCAAAATTATTACGAAACAAGATACCTTCAAGAGAAAGATGCCACTCCGCTAAATATTTCTTTGGCAGAGTTGTTCAATAATATTATCGAACATTCAGAATCGCTTGTTAGCGGTTTTGTCCTCAATCAATACTACCCCCAAAATGGTAAATTAAAAATTGCACTTTGCGATTTAGGTGTTGGGATTGCATACAAAATCAATAGTTACCTGACGGAGAAAGGAGAAGCGGTACTTTCCGATAAAGACGCTATTATCAAAGCATTTGAATTGAGTTTTAGTTCAAAGAGCATTCCGCAAAACAGAGGTTGGGGATTAGATACGTTGAAAAATATTGTTCTTTCTTGTAATGGAACACTTCGACTTATAGCCAACAATTACAGCTTATCGTTCAATGTAAAAGGCAAGGGTAAATTTGATGGCTTTCCATTGAAAAATGAGTTTTGCGGCACTTTGTTTGAAATTATTTTAGACACTAATGCTTTTGATACAAGAAGCGAAAATGAATTTGATTTGGATTTTTAACAAAATCCCCTTATTTTTATGTTAATGAAAATGCAAAACATACAAGTAATAGACGTTGTACAAGCAACAACAACTAACGCTGATGCGATGCCGTTATATCTTTTATTGAAAAAAGAAATGATGGATGATACTTGTATTGTATTATCTTTCAAAGACTCAACTCCATTAAGTTCTTCTTTCCTAAATACAGCTATCGGCAACTTAGTGGATGATGTTGGCTTGGATTACGTCAAAGCTCACCTTAAAATTGTTCAATGTTCAAAATCTGTTTTTGACACTTTGAAGCGTTATTTTGATAACTTGGCTAAGATAAAAAATTCATAACATTTTGAGGTTTTATCGAATCTATTCCTTATTTCATAATATTTATTTTTGAATGAAATTAATTGAGTTTTCATACGATGACGGAACTTGGAAATTGGAAAATTTGCGTTTAAAAGATGTGAATTTGCTGGTGGGGAGGAATGCTGTGGGGAAGTCGCGGACGTTGAGAGCAATTAATTCATTTTATAGACTAATTGGAATAGGAACATGGACTAGTGGTAAGCACTGGCAAGCTAAATTTGTCAATGATAAAGGATTTACTATTGAATATAGTATTGAGATAGACAATGATTTAAACGTAATAAAAAACGAACTTATTACTGTAAATAATGAAGTTTTTTTATCTCGAAAATTTAATAAAAAAGAAGAAATAAGTATTGCTGAAATTAAGTCTGAAGTTACGGGTGACAAGGAAGAAATTTATCCTTCAAATGATACATTGGTTCTTCATACAACACGTAATACGAAGCATTATTCTTTTCTCGGAAATCTAATTAACTGGGCTGAAAATTCATTTGGCTTTACATTTGGTCATGGCAATTTTTATACGTTTTCACAAAATGGATTTCATTTACCTGAATTAATTACAATTGAAAATTCTCCGGTATATTTTAAAAAATTAGAAGAACAAGACAGACAAATCATATTATCTGAACTGAATCAACTTGGATATAATTTTTCAAAAATTCACTTTGAAGAAAGGCCTGTACCAACTATTTATTTGCTTGAAGAAGGTGTGAATGAAGAGTTATCTCATTTTCATCTTTCACAAGGACTAACCCGTTCACTTTCCATTTTAATTTATCTTCAATTCCTAATTTCCAAAGAAAAACCAGCCACCATCCTCATAGACGACCTCTGCGAAGGACTTGATTATGAGCGAGCTATAAAATTAGGCAAACTCATATTCGAGAAATGTAAGGACAGCAACATCCAACTCATCGCTACCACCAATGATAACTTCATCATGGACGTGGTAGATATAAAACACTGGAATTTACTTACTCGCGAAGGCAGTACAGTTAGTGCTATGAATTATGATACCCACCGTCAATTATTCGATGATTTTCGTTTGACTGGACTTTCTAATTTCGATTTCTTTTCCTCTGATTATCTCCAACAAAAATTATGGTAAAAACGGCTATTTTCGTAGAAGGACAAACGGAATTAATATTAGTGCGAGAGATGCTGTTGCGATTGTTTGAATATCAAAATATCCGCTTAGAGTGTAAGACACTGTTTACGGATAGCAAGTTTCGAACTACCGAATATTCCTTTGGCGATGACACCGCCGAGTATTATTTTCAGATTATCAATGTGGGCAATGATAAAGCTGTATTAACGCGCTTATTGAACCGTGAAAAATATCTTTGGAATATCGGTTTTGATAGAATTGTCGGCTTGCGAGATATGTATTCGGAAGAATATCGTGAACGAACACAAGGCAAAGGAATAGATGAAGAGATTAATCAAATTCTCATCAACTTTTATCAAAATAGAATCAACGAAAAAGCAGAAAAACCCAACAAAATATTCTTTTCCTTCGCCATTATGGAAGCAGAAGCATGGCTACTTGGTATTCCAATTGCCTTTGAGCGTATGAATGAAGATTTAACCGCAAAAAACATCGCCAAATCATTGAATATCAATTTAGAAGAAATAGACCCCGAAACCAAATTTTTCCATCCTTCCAACGAAGTCAAAGCCATATTCGCACTCACCGAAAGCAAATATAAAAAACGAAAAGGCGATGTAAGCGCACTGGTCAATTGCATCGAAAAAGAAGATTACGAAAACCTCAACGAAAGCGAAAAATGCGCGTCATTCTCTATATTCCACCAACATTTACCGATAAGGGAACAGGAATAATTTTTTGTGGATTTTTCCATGTGAATTGCCTATCTTTGAGACATGGAATGTCTAAAATATTTACTCACCCTAATATTATCTATCACACTGATAAACAGCAGCCAAGCTCAATGTTGGAACTTGGTCTTTGAAGAAGAATTCGACGGTACATCGTTGGATTTAAATACTTGGGAATACCAAATCGGCGGCGGCGGATGGGGCAATAACGAACTCCAATACTACACCAATGGCGCGAATGTAGAAGTCTCCAACGGCACACTCAAAATCATCGCAGACCGCGATTGGGGCAACCAATACCCCGGCAATGCCTACACTTCCAGTCGCATCCGCACCATCAACAAAGCCGATTTCAGATACGGCAGAATGGAAGCCCGTATCAGGATGCCGATAGGGCAGGGGATATGGCCCGCTTTCTGGATGATGCCGACCGACGATGTATATGGCGGCTGGCCTCGAAGCGGCGAAATGGACATCGTAGAATACCTCGGCAACGACCCGAATACCATTCACGGCACTTGTCATTACGGACATTCGCCGAGCGATAAAAGCAGTTCGGGAAGTTCGTACAACTTACCATCCGGCGATTTTCATACAGCATTTCATGTATTTGCGATGGAGTGGGAAGCCAATGTGATACGTTGGTATATGGACGGGCAATTATACCATGCGGTTAGTGCTGCTCATCCCGAATTTTCGTATTTTAATTGGCCCTTCACCGAAGATTTTCACTTTATTCTCAACTTGGCGGTAGGCGGAAATTGGCCCGGCTCGCCCAATGGTGCTACGGTTTTTCCGCAGACTTACGAGGTCGATTGGGTGCGTGTCTATCAGGAACTGCCCGATGTACAAATCGCCGGAGCTGCACTACTCCAACCCTACACCACAGCACAAACTTACTCGGTATTGGACATATCGGGAGCAACGTATAATTGGTCAGTACCCGCTGATGCTCAAATTATTAGCGGACAAGGAACAAATGAAATTGTCGTAAATATGGGCAATACGAGTGGCGATATTGAAGTAGATGTAGTAACACCTTGCGGTACAGTTTCGCAGAGTATTTATGCGGATATTTCACCGAATATGTTGCCGAATTACAACTTTGAAGATGACAACCAAAACTGGACGACCAACCTATTCAACGGCGCATTTGCCGATTTTAATTTGGATAATTCGCAACCGTTTGAAGGCAGCACAAGCATGTGTATAGATGTGCAAAATCTCACCCCTAATTTTTGGGATGTACAACTGGGACGTACCGATGTCAGCCTTGTATCTGGAGCGCATTATACCCTAAGTTTTTGGGCAAAAGCCGACCAAAACGGCAAAGACCTCGACATCTCGTTTATCCATCCGACCACCTATTCGACCTATATTTACAGGAATATCATTCTCACGGATTCATGGGCGCAATACACCATCGAATTTACTGCACCGATTACGCTTAATGTCTTGTTTAACATTGATTTAGGGGATGAATTGGGTGAGACTTGTTTTGATGATTTTTCTTTTGCGAAAACCGCGCTTGTTTCGCCACATTTGACGGGCATCAATGATTGCCTGGCACTTTGGGAAGCACCTGACAATACTGTTTTTCATTTAGCAGGTCTGCTCAATCAATATACGATTGAAATTTTGAATGCGAATGAAACGGTTATTAGCACACATACCAATGTAGGCAATAGCTTTTCAATCGACACCGCCCAACTTCCCGCCGGACGGCATTTTGTACGGGTGACGAATCAGAGTGATGGTGCTTTGGTGTTGCAGCAGAATATTAAGCAACCGTAAAACGATTTTGTAAATCGTTCCTCCTACACACACGCGACGATTTACAAAATCGCCTTACGATTCATTTAAAAACATATAAAATTCTTACCTTTGCCCAATGGAAACAAACGGCATTTTTGACCATTTTCGGCGTAAAAAAACCTACGACGGCAAAGCACGTACTCACCCTGATGTATATTTCCAAATTGCTTTTGACGACTACGGTGCCTACTTGGATGTAGTAGATAAAAAAGGGAGTCCAATTGAAGCTAACTACTTGGCATACAGTGGTTCAGAGCGAAATTTGCTGCGTTCTGTCGAGCAAATTCAAGACAAAAACAGCTTCGTTATTGATTGGGAACGCCCCAATAATCAATTATATTTTTCGGAATATGATTATTTGGTCGAACAACTTCGCCGCGTCAAAAATATCGTGGATGAAGACCTCAAAAAAATCAGCTTTTCGGAGGGTGTCGGTCACATCCGTATCTCATTGAATGAAGCCCAACAAGAAAGCACCCTCGCACCTAAAGTACGCCGTTGGCAAGGCAATATCCAACTCGTTCATGGCGACCAACAATACGATGCTCCGCAATTTTTGAATGAAAATACGGCATTGGTAGGTCGGAAAATCATTGAAATTCAACCACTTAGTAGCGGTTTTCGTAGTTTATCCTTTTTTAATACCGAAATAAAAGATGAAGATGCACCGATTTATCTGTCGCTTTTATTTTCGTATTTGGATAATGTAGAGGTCATTTATCAAAATTATAAAGTACGCGATAGTTCCGAAAAAGTATATGCAAAACCTGCGCTGATTTTTGAAAAAATTGATGTGGATGATGCCTTGTTTATGCGTGTAGGTCAGGTGTTGCCCAATATGGCGGTGAATGTACTCGAACAATTTGACCTCTACCGTTATGCCGAAATCAATGATTTGGAACGCGAAATTATCGTCAAATATGTAGAGCAGGAAACGATTGAAGAAGTCATTCGCGAGATTAGCAAATTGCTGCGCCGACACAGTCCCAAGAAGAAAAAAGAAGACCGCGTAGAAGTGGTTTTGGAAGATGATTTATTTATCATTCCAAAAGAAGTCGCCGGAAATTTTATATATAATGAACTGTCGCAGTTGCTATTGCAATATGAAGTTTTTGGTTCGGAAAAATTAAAATCCTATAAAATATCTGCCGTACCGCCCACACTCAATTTGAATCTGACATCAGGTATTGACTTCCTCGAAGGCGATGCCGAGTTGGATTTTGGCGGTGAAAAAATCGACCTGTTTGATGCCATTAAACAATTTCGCAAAAATAATTATGTACAACTCAGCAACGGCACACACGCACTCATCAACTCAACCTATCTGAAGCGTTTGGAGCGCATTTTCAAACAAAAAGGAAAAAAAGTACAGGTTAGTTTTTTCGATTTGCCTTTGGTCGATGAATTGATTGAAGATAAAGTCACGTCGAAGAAGTTTGAAAAATCCCGCGCCATATTCGAGGGTTTCAATGATATTGGTAAAAAACGCTATCGCTTGCCCGACATCAAAGCCAAATTGCGCCCCTACCAAAAAGACGGTTTTAAATGGCTCAAATACCTGAGAGACAATAATTTAGGCGGATGCTTGGCAGATGATATGGGTTTGGGAAAGACCCTTCAAGCGATTGCGATACTCGCCACGGATTATCCGGCAGAGAAAAAACCGAGCTTGATTGTAATGCCCCGAAGTCTGCTATTCAACTGGGATAATGAGGTCAAAAAATTTGCTCCGCAACTCAAAACCTACACGTTCTACGGCGGTACACGCGATATAAAAGCTGCCAAAAAAGCGCATCTTATTTTTACGACCTATGCCATTATGCGTATTGAAATTCAAAAATTTAAAGAAGAAAAATTTCATTATGTGATATTGGATGAATCGCAAAATATCAAAAACATACAGGCACAAACGACCAAAGCTGCCATGTTGCTCGAAGCCAAACACCGATTGGCATTGAGTGGTACGCCGATTGAAAATAATTTGGGCGAACTGTACTCGCTGTTTCGTTTTTTGAATCCAGCGATGTTTGGAACTTTGAAACGATTTAGCGAAAATTATTTAACACCCATTCAAAAAAATAATGATAAACAGGCAATTCAGCAGTTGCGAAAAAAAATATATCCCTTCATTTTACGTCGTTTGAAAAAAGATGTATTGGATGATTTGCCGGATAAAATTGAGCAGACATTATTCGTAGAAATGTCTGACCCTCAGCGCAAATTATATGAAGAAAGACGGGCATTTTACAAAGCGGCAATTGAGACTTCCATAGCTACACGAGGGATGCAGCAGTCGCGGTTTTTCATTTTTCAAGCCCTAAGTGAATTACGACAAATAGCCAGCACACCGGAGCAATTCAGCGATGGCAAAATTATCTCTCCCAAGCGCGAACTCCTCGAAGAACAACTCATGGATGCGATGGCAAACGGACACAAAGCCCTCATTTTTGTCAATTTCCTCGCAGCTATCGAACTCATCGGCGAACAACTCGACAATATGGGCGTGGACTTCGTGAGCATGACCGGCGCGACCCGCGACAGACAGAGTCTTGTCAATCGCTTCCAAAACGACCCCAACTGCCGCGCCTTTCTGATGACCCTCAAAACAGGCGGTACGGGATTGAACCTGACCGCCGCCGATACCATTTTTATCTTTGACCCCTGGTGGAATGTAGCCGCTGAAAATCAGGCAATTGACCGCGCTCACCGCATCGGGCAGCAAAATAAAGTATTGGCATATAAAATGATAACGCAGGGCAGCATTGAGGAGAAAATTCTGAAATTGCAGGAGATGAAAAAGGAACTATTCGACAATGTAATTTCATCCGACGGCACTTCCCTCAAATCCATGTCTGCCGAAGACGTGGAGTTTATTTTAGGGTAGAAAACAATGAGTGAATTGTGAATGAGTGAATGAGTGAATAATAAAACCTATTCACTCATTCAAAATTCACTCATTCACTCATTGGTTTTTACTCATTGGTACTAAAGCATTAATTATGAGTCTTATACATGAAGAAGTAGTGGATATGCTGAACAGCAGTTACTACCGGAGAGAGGTGGAAGCCAATTTCGGTAAATTGGCAAAGCGATTTGTGAGAGCCAATAGAGAGATATGTGAGGCAGAAGGCGTAAAGGAATACTATATCCAACTTGCACTTAGCGGTAGTATGAGTTTTGAGAAGTGGAAAAATCTGTCGGCGATTCCCTTTTCGAGTAAGCGATTATTTCAGGCATTTCGTGAATTTTTGCCGATAAGTACACGCATGGTTTTGGATGAATTGATATGGCGGGATACGATGTCGGACATTGAAATTCAAGATGAATTTGGCTTGATTATTTATGATAAAAAAGTTCACACTTATCATACTAATTATTCCCGAACCACTTATAGCTTATTGGCGGATTACAGCTTCTTTAGCCACCGGAATTATACCAATACTTACGGTTATGGAGAGCATCGGGGCATTAAGTTTGATTTATTTCTCAAATCTCCGCTTCGCAAGCTCTTGAGTCAGTATTACGATAAGCCGGAAGAAGCTGATTTTAAGGCAATTACGGACTTAGAAGAAACGCAATATATCTATGAAGGCGAGCAGGATATTTTGCTCGAATTTCCGCGTCTTTTGGCGTATAAAGGGCAGCAACAAATCAAAACCACGACCAAAGGCAGACCCGCCGCGAGTACGATAAATAAGATGCGGCGCAAGCTCAAAATCAAAGAATTTTACCCCGATGCGGAAGAGAAAGAATTGATGAATTTGCGCTCGCATCTGTTGGCAGGATTGGTCGTGGCATCAAAGGACAACAGCGTGAGTACAGATGTAGCCGGGCAGCTAAAAAACCTGATAAGCGATACCTATGTGAGTAGAAGATTTGAGAGTGCGCCGAATGTACTGCTTTACCTCAAGGGCTTGGGCTATCTCCAATCCGGCGAATCGAAACAGCCCGAAGCCGAGCTACTCAAAATTTTCAGGCAAATGCCCATAGGCGAGTGGGTGAGTGTAGAGAATTTTGTGGATGTGGTGAAGTATAATTTTTATGATGTCGCGCCTGTCACGGGTTGGGCGGCTGCCAATCGCTTGTATTATGCCAAGAAGATTGAAGGAGCGCATCATACCTACGTCGAAAAAACATATATTGAAGGTGACAAATACCAAAAATCTCTGCACGTTCCCTTCATCAAAGGTACTTGTTTTTTGTTTGCGGCTTACGGCTTGTTGGACTTAGCGCACAGCGAACCCAATGTGGATGAAGTCGGCGTGACTTGCCAGTCATATTACGACGAATTGAAGTATGTGCGGCTGACTGCTTTGGGGGCTTATGTCTTGGGTTTGACTTCCGAATACGTCGCGCCTACGTCGATTAGTCAGTCCACGATTGCCTTGTCTGATGATTCGCTGACGATTATTATTGATGAAACAGATACCACCGCACCAATTGTATTAGAACCTTATACTCAACGGGTTAGCCCCAATCGCTTTCGTACCGATTTTAGTTTTTTCCTCAAAGGCGTAGCCAATAAAAAACAATTGGACGATAAAATTAACTTGTTCAAACAATCGGTCAAAACGGATATTCCGCCCAACTGGGCAGCATTTTTCGAGGAACTTTCCCGCAAAATAGACCCTTTCAAACCTATCAAAAATGTCAAAATATTCAGCATCCCCGCCTCCAATGAGGAACTGCTAAGACTCATCGCCAAAGACCCCGTTTTCCAACAAATTTGCTTTAAAGCAGAAGGATATTTGATTATCGTGACGAATAAAAATCTGCCGAAATTTAAGAAACGGATGCAGGAGTTTGGGTATTTGTTGAGTTGATGAGAACGTAGCGTAATGCCTCCGGCTTGCGCCCACGTATGTATGCGCGGAATGGCAGTTGTTTTTCAATTCTACTATTCTTTTGGTGAACCTACGACTCCCGTAATCATCATCATAAATGCCTCACTGCAAATTGGATGTTGTACCCGAAATTCTTGCATGACTTGATCTACAGTTTCCTGATTTCCGAAAGCACCTTCATTCCCAAGTTGTTTAAGTGTTGACATCGCGGTTTCCATAAAGACAGCATCTGCAAAAAATTCTTTAATCAACCAACTATTCGGTGTCATCTTGAAGTTTTTTGCGTATTCTTCCACAGATATTCCTGCCTTTTTGCTTTCCTGTAAACCATATTCTTCTATCGTCAAGCCCTTACTGTTTTTACAAGCACAAAATGGTGAAAAAGGGCTATTGGAAACCGCTTTTTCTTCAACAGTTTGTGTAACTTCTTTCTTAGTTTTGCAAGCAAAAAATGCGAACGCGATTACAAGCGAGATAATTGAAAATAGTATTAATTTCATGGTTTTGAATGATTTTTGAAAATGTATTTTTGTGAATTATAATAAATTTGTAATGCCTTTGTGACGTGTAAAATGTCGTATTGTTACTTATTTAAATAAAATTAAAAAAATATGTTATTACAGTAATCATTTTTCCTAACTTTGAACACCGCAAAAGCAATTTTCTCCGTTAATCACCAACCAGATTATGGCACAAGAATACGACAAAATTTTCCGTGAAAACGTCGAAGAATGGATAACTACCGTTGCACGTAGATTGCTTGGGATTGACCCGAATACGCTCGAAGAAATTCCCGACGACCTGCAATATACGATTGAGCGCAAACCGGATTTTCTAAAGCGCGTCAATCTGCCCGCCCCGGATGAGGATTATATTTTACAAATCGAATTTCAATCCACCGATTCCTACAAAATGCCCAAGCGATTGTTGGTTTATTATGCGTTTTTGTACACCGAATACGGGCTTGAGGTGATACAATACGTCATCTATATCGGTAAGAAAAATAAACCGACTATGCCTACCGAAGTCAAGCACAAAAACCTGCAATTTCGATACGAACTGATTGATATACAAGACATTGATTACGAAATGTTTATCAATTCAGATAGAGTAGAGGATGTCGTGGTAGCAATTCTGTGTGATTTCAAAGAAAAATCGCCCGAATACATCATTGACACCATACTCGACCGCCTCCGCAAACTCAATAACGATGAACTCGACCTCAATAAGTACGTTAAACAATTGGAAGTCTTATCAAAACTTCGTAATTTACAAGACTTATTCATTAAAAAAGCGACTGATATGCCAATTACTTATGATTTGGAGACCGATGTTCGGTACTTGCAAGGACGGGAGAAGGAGAGAATTGAAAATGTTAAAAATGCCTTGTTATTAAACGTCAATACGATTGAAGAAATATCAATTATAATGGGAGTTCCCATTGAAGAAATTGAACGTATCAAAAAAGATATGGAACTTGACACCGATTCTTCCGACAATCAAAGCGACTGATATGCCAATTACTTATGATTTGGAGACCGATATTCGGTACTTGCAAGGAATAGAGAAAAATAAAATTGAAAATGTTAAGAATGCTTTGCTTTTAAACGCAAACACGGTTGAGGAAATATCGTTTATGATGGGAGTTCCTATTGAAGAAATTGAACGCATCAAAAAAGATATGGAACTTGACACGGATTCCTCTGATAATCAAAATAATTGATATGCCACTTGATTACGATTTAGAAACTGATATTCGATACTTGCAAGGAGTAGAGAGAAGCAAAATGGATGTCATCAAAAGAGGGCTTCAAATGGGTACAGATATTCAGTTACTATCAACTGTAACCGGAAAGTCAATTGAAGAAATTGAACAAATCAAAAAAGACCTCGAACTTGACGTTGATGCTTCTGAAAATCAAAACGAGTAAGAAATGAACGCAAATTTAGAAGCGAAACGCTACCTCAATTCCATTTAAATTGAAGAAGATATTGATGTGGAAAAATTGGTGGCGGCGCAAAATTATACGGGAATTGACTTGGAGGAAATGAATGAAATTTTGGGGGATTTTGATGTGCCGCAATCTACTGAAGAACTCTTGGTAATGTTGGATTAAAACCAATTTATTTTAATCAAATCACATTCGCATAAGCCGTGTCCACTCGTGCGTCAGGATGAATCAAACCCGCCACAATATCCTCTCTTACAATGCCTCTTTCGACCAATTCCTCACCGATTTCAATTTCAGTATTATTTTCCTGTACCCACACTTTCTCATCAATAATAATCAACAAAAAGACGAGACAAAAATGTTTCATGTGTGATTGTTTTGGATGAATAAATTGGTTGAAGATTGTTGAAGGTTTTTATACTACCCTATCCTTCAACATCTTCTTCAACGCCAACATCTCATCCCGATATTGTGCGGCGGTGATGAAATCAAGGTCTTTGGCGGCTTTCTTCATTTTTCTTTCCGTGTCTTTTATGGATTTTTCGAGTTGGTCTTGGGTCATGTATTGTACCACAGGGTCAGCGGCG
>CALHBW010000322.1 GCA_937930625.1 uncultured Saprospiraceae bacterium
CCAGCCCGTTCCTTGCGTATGCTAAACTAACGTGGAACGGGCTGGAAGCACCGTTCTACCAACGCGGGCTGGAAGCACCGCGCTACGTGTTAAGAAGTCGCAAGGCATTTTGAAATGTCTTGCGACTTTTTCTATCTGAAAACCTCAAATTACCTATCTTTGGTTTTCTCAATTTAGGTAGTGTTCGACAAAAATAAAATAAATAATTATACGCGAGTTGCAAGGCGAATACCTTTATTAAAGATGAATATTTGAGTATTCAGACACTCATTTTTTATAAAAACATTCGCCTTGCAACAATTCCTTATTTTGCTCGAACACCTCCTCAATTTACTCATTTATTCATTTACTAATTTACTCATTGTACGAACTAACCAAACAACTAGATATGAAAAGAAATTTACACCTTATTTACCTACTCCTTTTTCTATTATTTATTATCAATGCGAATGCTCAATGTCCGCCCGGCACATTAAGTCTTCAAAATCAGGCAAGTGTAGATGCTTTCGCTGCCAATTACCCGGATTGTACCGAGATAAACGGAACGTTGCTCGTAGGCGGTACAGTAGAAGATATTTCGGGTTTGGATGGAATAGAGAAGGTGGTGGGCGACCTGCTTTTTGATAATAATAATGCGCTTGCTGATATTTCGGGCTTGAATCAATTGGATAGTATCGGCGGCAATTTTTTTATCAATAATAATAACAGCCTTATGGCAATCAGCGGTTTTGAAACGCTGGATTGGGTAGGCGGTACGGTGATTATCCTCAATAACAGCAACCTTGAAAGTATTAGTGGTTTTGACCAATTGACGGATGTGGGTACGCTCCAAATTACGACCAATGCTGCTTTGCAAAACATCACCGGATTGGGGCAATTGACCACAGTAGGGTCGCTCGAAATAAAAAATCACCCTGACTTGTCAGACATTAGCGGTATGGAAAATCTGGCTTCCGTAGCAGGGGATTTCCTCTTGGATGATAATGGCGGATTGACCGGAATTGCACTCAACAATCTCATGGATGTAGGCGCGAGATTGAGTATTTCTCAAAATGATAATTTGCTGACAATTAGCGGATTATCAAATTTTATGCAAGTCGGCGAATTATTTATTTCGCTCAATAATGCGCTTACTACTGTAGATGGCTTGAGCCAGTTGAGTAGTATTAGCGACAACTTAAACGTGCTTGGAAATCCTGTGCTGACCGACATCAGTGCTTTAGACCATTCACTGACGATTGGCGGCAATGTATTTTTGATTAGCAATAATCAACTCGCGGAATGTTCCGTCAATGCCATCTGCCAACACATCACTATCGGAGGCATGATTAGCGTACAAAATAACGCGGCAGGATGTAATAGCTCCGCAGAGATAGTGGCGAATTGTTCGACGATATGTCCGCCGGGTGATGTGGTCTTCAATACGCAAGCAGATGTGGAGGCTTATGCGGCAGACCACCCGGACTGTACTGTTATCATGGGAAATCTTAGCATTGGTCCCTTGTCCGGCGGTACGTCGGATATTACGGATATATCCGGCTTGTCGAGCCTTACAGAAATACAAGGTGATTTGGCGATTCAGAATAATTCAGATTTGACCACTATTTTCGGATTGAATGAAATCACTACGGTTGGCGGTGATTTTTTGTTGATTAATAATAATGACCTCACCAATACAGGACCATTACAGCAACTTAATTCGATAGGAGGAAATATTGCGATAGAGGATAATAACCAACTCACGGGCTTGACCGGGTTGGGACAGATTACGGCTGTTCAAATGGATTTGTCTATCGAAGACAATACGAGTTTGACCGACCTCTCCGGATTGAGCCAAATTGCAACGATTGGCGGCAATCTGAGTTTTATGGATAACAGCAGCCTTATAGATACCTCACCCATGCAATTGACTTCGATTGGTGGAAATATTATCTTTCAAGACAATCCGCAATTGACTAATTTATCGTGTTTGAGCCAAATTACGGATGCTCCTGTGGGCTTGAATATTGCATCTAATCCTTCACTTCAAAATTTAACGGGATTGTCTGCGCTAACTTCTGTCGGCAATTTTGTCATTTTGAGTAATCATATGCTGACCGATATTAGCGCACTTGACCACCCAATGTCCATTAGTAATTTGAATATTAGTCTTAATAGCCAACTTTCCATGTGTAGCGTACAATCGGTGTGCGACCACATTCTCGGAGGTGGTAATGTAACAATAGGTCCCAATGCGCCTAATTGCAATAGCGAAGAACAAGTCACTACCATCTGTACGGTTGCGGTTGAAGACATTTTATCAGACCATATAGTGGTACATCCTAATCCATCCGATGGCATTTTTATGATTTCGGGTTTGGATAAAATGAGCGAAATTGCTGTCTATGACGGACTTGGTAAAATGATTTATTTTGATGAAACAAACGATAATACAGTCAATATTTCAGCATTTTCTGCGGGAATGTATTGGTTAGTTATCAGAGTGAATGAAACTTACGTGTATAAGCAGTTATTATTAGAATAAAGAGCAAGACACAATAATCTATTTGCAACGTGCTTCCAAACATTATTTGGAAGCGCGTTTTTTATTTGTATAAAAACAGTATTCGCAAAAAGATTATTTTTATACGATAAAAAATTATAATATTTTTTTGCTAAAAAAATAAACTATATTGATACTTTATTGATTTTAAGTTACTTTTGTACTGCAATACGTCTTAATACCAAAGAATGAGCCAAAAATATTTAATTAATTTGCTGATAAAAATATAAAAACCGAAAGACATATCTCTCGACTGAACTTTTTATCTATTTATACTAGACTCGTTATCAAACACAAAAGATGAAATAACTGTACAGGTATATATCTGTAAGGTATTTATGTGTTAACATAATAAAAGTAATAGTAATGGATAATTAAAGAATTATAACTCAACTCAAACATACCGATTTAAACAAACATTTCATATATAAAAATATTGTTTACAACGAAAAATCCATTGTCACAAAAAGAATCTTAAAAAATATCGTAACATTCTTAGACATATCTCCGTTAAACTATATAAGATAGAGGTCTTGGATTAGCGTATTTTTCTTTTACACAAAACTCATCGACCATGAAAAATTTTACACTTCCCCTCCTGACCTTCGTGTTATCACTCACCCTTACCTACACGAATGCACAATGCCCACCCGGAGACGTAATACTCAATAGTCAAACTGAAGTCAGTGATTTTGTAGCCAGCTACCCCAATTGTACTGAAATCAACGGGACTTTGAAGGTCGGCTCTATTGCCTCGGGGGCATATTCCAATATTGATGATGTATCTGGTTTGCAAGGTATTAGTAGTATCACGGGCAACTTGTTGATTACTGCCAATAATAACCTGACAAGTATTAATGGACTCGACAAACTGAGACATGTAGGTGGCAACGTCCATATTTTCTATAATGAAAACTTGACGAATTTAGACGGTTTGGGGAAAATGGAAACGATAAACGGCAATCTAAAGATAATTGACAATCAGTCATTGACCACTGTTGGCGGTATGCAAAACCTTATCAGTGTAGGTGCTGATGTGGAAGTTTCAGAAAATGCTTCTTTGCTGAATCTGAATGCTTTTGGAAAATTGACCACCGTAGGCGGATACTTTTCGATATGGGGCAATCCTTCCTTAGAAAATGTTGGCGAACTGACCAAACTTGGTGCAGTAGGCGGCAATCTTTCTATCAATCAAAATAATTTGATTCAAAATTTGCATGGCTTAGAGTCTTTAGTGACTTTGGGCGGAGATTTTAATATCACACAGAATGTGAGTTTGACTGAAATAGGTGATTTGAGTCCAATTATGCAATCTTCTGCGGTACTTCGTATTGCTTTCAACTCTAACTTGTCAGAATGTGCCGTAGAGGTATTTTGTACCCACATTTCAAATGAGGGTAGCGTCGAAATTGTCGGTAATGGAGAAGGCTGTAGCTCTATTTTTGAAATCGAAAACTCTTGTGCTTCTACCTTGCCTGTAGAACTTGTAGGTTTTCGTGCCGAAGTGAAAAGTAAAAACGTATTGCTGACCTGGCAAACGCTTACAGAAAATAATAACGAAGGTTTCGAGATTCAACGAAGCAATAATGCAAACGACTGGCAAACAATAGGCTGGGAAGCCGGACAAGGTGACGCAACCACTACCCAAACATATACTTTCACGGATAGTCGTCCGGTACTTGGTAAGAGCTACTATCGTCTGATGCAGACGGATTTTGACGGCAAAACCGAATTTTCGGAAATCGTCACTGTGGTTTTTTATAATGGCGTCGTGTCGGTATATCCCAATCCGGTGAGCGACGTCTTGAGAATTGCTGTGGCTGGTGAAATGCCAATTGAAAGTGTCATCGTATATAATACATCCGGCAGCGAAGTAATGCGCACAACTGCCGTTACAAATAGTCTTAATGTCTCCCAACTCAATTCCGGTACGTATATTATCGCCATTCAAGTGGACGGTGAAACCGCGCGCCAAAAATTGGTAGTAGAGTAGGAGAGGAGTGCTGCTCTTTCTAAATTAGAAAAGCCCGTAGTTTTCGTCGTTTGACTGAACTACGGGCTTTTTCTATTTCAAAAACAGAGACTTTAACGATATTTGTCGGTCTTATTTATGAATAAGTTTAAGTTTAAGAATAAGTTCAAGTTTAAATATTAGAATTATAAATTATTCTTTTTAAAAAATAATTGGTTCTTTGACAATTTTTTGCAAATAGTGCCTCACGCGGAGAACACAGAGGTCGCAGAGAATTGATTATCAGTACTCTGCGTGGAATTTAGTGGAACGTAAAAGGAATGTACTACTCGGCAGACGAAGGTTTTTGTGAAATGTAGTGATTTGTCTCATAAAATATTCGCATTGAATAAAGGGATTCGTCTGACGAGTATTCGCTTTAGGCAAAGTTGGCGGGTAGCCTCTCTGCGTTCTCTGCGAACTCTGCGTGAAAAGAGCGTTTTATTGAATTTGCAAAAATTGTCAAAGAACCAAATAATTTTTTAAACTTGAACTTATTCTTAAACTTAAACTTATCATGAGACTATATATAGTTGTTGCTTTACTTATGTTTAACTTCACTTGCAAATCACTCAAAAATTCTGCCCCTGTTTATTCATCAAGCACAAATATGGACATCAAAATCAAAACCGGTCAAACCTTTGAAATTGAATTGGAGAGTACGCCTTCTTCGGGCTTTCAATGGTTGATAATAGAACCGCTTGACGATAAAATCGAGTTTGTCGATACTCGCTACGACGACCCGCCCAAAGAAGATAATCCTGATGGATTTATGATAAATAATGCTGTGCGCGAATGGAAGGTTTTCAAAGCTCTCAAAAGCGGTGAAGCCAGCCTCCAATTGAAGTACGCTCAACCTTTTAATCCCGACGACCCGGAGGCTGAAGTTCAGACCTATCAGGTGATTATTGAGTAGTTCTCAACAATACTAAAACTCTATTCATGCAGGAAAACCTGATATTTCGGTTTGTGTTGTGTAGGTGGGCTTACGACAGGGCGCGGACTGGACACGCACGGAGAAGATTCAAAATGATGAATTGTGCGAAATCTCCGCACAATTCATCAAATATTTTGACAGAAAAAGAAGTGATTATAACTTTAACTAAATAACGATGTGTTAGAATTTTAGTCTAAAGGTTCGAGATTATGCCTGACAATCATCACACTGCCGAAGATGAGGGATATTGCCATAAGTAATATGGTAACCCAAGCCCATGTATAAACTAATTCATTTTGTGCTAATACTACATTAAGGGGATTTAAAAGATTGATAGAGCCTATAAATATGGTGAGCGGGATATACGGAATCAGAAAAAACCGTATAAACCGATAGATAGGATTATTTTCAGAAATGGAATAAAATAATGGAAACAGCAATAAGAATAGCATTAGATACAAGACAGGAGAACCCGACATTGTTCCAATGAAAGGCAATACAACAAGATGCAATAGTAAAATCCCTAATATAGTCGCTACACTTGTATGAGCAATCAGATAAACCAATGTACTTGTAAAAAATACAAAAACGCTTGCCGTTAAAATAGAGGAATATTGAAATATACTTCGAAATCCTTTATGCACCGGAATGCCTATGTCCATCAATACAGCAAAATTAATATACAGCATCAGGGCACATGCTATGTACACTCCAAAGGTCAAGACTTCATCCCAAAAGCGATAGTGTTTTATCTTGTTTCGTGCTTGAGAAATCATCCAAAACAGCGTTGAAAAACCTAAAAATATTGCACCGAAAAAGAACACAACATCTTTGCTATCTTCCAATAACATACCTGTAAAAGCTGCTGCCATATTTCCCAAAACCAAGGAAAATAAGACAAAGTAATGCACCTTTGTCCGCCACAATATCGGATGATTTGTGAGTAGGTAATGGTCTATTTTTTTTAGTAGATTCATGTTGTTGGTTCGAAGTAGTGTTTGATGAAAGAGGCACTTGTAAAAGGCGTCATCATTACTAATATGAATATGAAAATTGTAGTAAACTTATTATAAAAACCGTCATTGAGATAGTAAAATCCCATGAGTAAAACAGGTACATATGCAATCAGAAACAGGCTGGTTAATTGTTTTGAAATTTGTCTGTCAGACAATTTCAAAGCCCCCATCAATGATAACAACACAGCAAAACTCACAAAAAATATAGTCCAATAACCTTCTCTGGCTGTTGCAAGCATTATACACAAAGTAGCAAAAAACTCCAATAATACAAGTATCAGAAAAGTGCGGAATTTAATATGAACTAATAGAAAAACAGATAAAAAAGCAGCTACCCAAATTAAAAGATACTTTGAAATCGAAATGACGTAAGGCTGAATATGCACACCACAGAACAAAGGCTCGAATCCTAATGGACGACGCATTTCGTAACACCTTTGCAGGTATCTTATATTGTGTATCTTTGAATATATTTGATTGGTTTTCTGGTGTATATTATTTTCCTGATTCCTATTATTCACTTTGTATCTCTGTGCCATTTCTTCAAAGGTTGCCAAAGGCAGTTCTTTCAATACCACATCCGACAAAACATCTTCTGTTTGATAATGTCGTTCCAAAATTTCGTAATCCCTGTCTATTTGTTCGACAGAAACAAGCCGGGCGGTTTTGTACGTTGTTGTTATTTCAAATATTAGCGAATTTGACAACAAACATCCAACACAAAATATATACAGAAAAAACAACAAGACTTCATCCCAAAATTTATACATCTTGATTTTAGTCCTCACTTGAGAAATAAACCATATCAGGCCTAAAAATCCAATTACCAGTAATATAAAAAGAGATAGGAATTCAGTTGCAATCGCCCCATATTTCTCCACTAAAAAATACCCCAAACCAAACGCCACCACATTCCCCAAAATCAAAGAAAACAATACAAAATAATGCACCTTCGTCCGCCACAATATCGGATGATTTGTGAGTAGGTAATGGTCTATTTTTTTTAGTAGATTCATGTTGTTGGTTGATTTGGTTGATTGGTTGGATTCGGTTGATTGAGTTGATTGAGTATAAATTTCATGGAGTGAAAAGGACTATTCAATATTTTGTGTCACGCAGAGAACGCAGAGTTCGCAGAGATTTGATTATCAGGCTTTTGTGAATTTTTCAACCTTCATTTAATCGAATAATACACAGTTGAGTGAACATTTCCTTATGAACTCAGTCAACCAAATAAACTCAATAAACCAATCAACTCAATCAACCAAATCACCGCAATACAGGTTGGTCATTATGTTTGGTAATCATCCATGCAGCTATAAGTGATGCGATTAAGGATACCGGCAAAACAGCCGCAACATAGGGAATAACATTATCAGACATACCATAATGGTCTGCTACGGCGATAAAAGACATAAAAAATACCAGCCCAAGCATCAACATAAATACCCCTGCGATGTAGTTCCAACTTTGCAGGCGATGTCTGCCTATCAATAAAGTAAGCATCAACGAAAAAGCAATAAAAGCAAATACCGTCAACATGCGTTCCTCTTCGCCATGACGATTCAAGCCGCCAAAAGTCTCTATTACAATCAAGGATAAGCCCGCAATCAAAGCCGTACTAAATGCACTAATCAACACATTTCGGATGCCAAATGCCGATACCAAAAACAACAAAGCCGGCAAGAAGAGCAACATCATCATACCGACCCCCCAATTCATCTGCAACAGCTCATGGTAGAATGACCTTTTTTCGTAATTATCAAAATCTTTTCCGAGAATGGGTTGCCACACAAAGACTTTGGCTTCTTTGAGTCGGTCTATTCTGGTTTTGACCGCATCAATATGGCGTCTGTAAACTTTGTCATTTTTACCATATTGATAACCATGACGTGACATCAGTCCCACTAATTCTTCTGTGCGATATTCATCTGCCACATAGCCATCTACATAAGTGTATGAATTACTGAAGTTATAAGATTTTCCTTCCCCGTAAGGATCTAAGTGGTACTGCTCTCCATCATAAAAATATATCGTTTTTTCTCTGTCTATTATATTCGAGTTCAAGTAATCATAATCTGCCTGTACCGTTTTATCCGGGTACAAGTAAGCAGTTCGATAGGCAATAGTCGAAGTAAATGTCGCCAAATTCAAAGCCAATGAAGCCACGCACAATACATAAATCAGCCATGTGGCAAGCATGGTTTTGAAGTTGGAAAATTTAATTTTGAATTTCAATAAACGCATTGCCCAAAATAAACCCACGAAGCCCAGCATCGCCGCCAAACCAAAGTGCATCGTCGCTACATTTGTTCTTGGAAGCACGTTGTCATATCCCACCATCAACAGACCCAAAGTAGCTGCCACTACATTACCTAATATCAATGAAAACCATCCAAAATCATGTACGCGTGTACGCCAGATATGTGGATAGTTGATTTTCAAATAATGGTCGATTCGGGTCAAAAACTTCGGGTAAAGCCAGTTTAATTTTTGCATAGTTTATTATTTTATTAGGCGGATTAATCGAAAGTCGCATGATGAACGTCAGGTAGGTCAATCATCCAACTTAAATTAACTATCGTAAAACGAGTTACGAAAGTGGTATGCAACTCACTACTCTGTCAAAAATAACTATTCATTTTTTACGGGTAAAGCATTCTTTTTAGTAACAATCCAAGCTATCAAAGGCGGTGCAAAAACAAAAGGAATCAAACGCTTGAGCGAATCCATCAAATACCCTTCTTCACCACTTAATTCCATATAACTACTTTGCACGGAAATGAACAATACAATACCGAGTAGTAGCATAAAGGTACCCGTCATGTAATTCCAATTTTTGAGGCGTCTCCATCCCACTACTAATATCAAAAACAACACAACCGATGCAGCACTTAGCATGTATATCATTTCAATGTTACTTGGTTTGAGTAAATCAAATATTCCATAAATCACCGCAACACCAAACGAACTCACCAAAATCGTTCTCACCTTAAATATGGAAAGAAAAAACAGTAATATCGGCAGAAAAAAAGCCGCCATCAGTCCTCCGATTTTATGCTTCCAAAATAACTTGTGAAAAGGCATACCCTCATTCAACAAAATACTTGGCTTCGGCAATTCAAAATACATATTAGCTTGTCGTACCACCTTCATTTTTTTCCGCAGTTTACCCGAATCGCCCGACATTATGCTTAAACCTTTAACTTTATAGCCATAACGTTCCAATAATTCAATCGACTCCTTAGCATTACTGAATACTACACGCTCTCTATTTTTTATCAAGTAGTAATAATCTCCATACGCTTCCGAAACAGAAGCAAATGAAGCAGTACGAACTACCATTGAATAAGTAAAAACCGTCAAATTCACAGCCAACGAAGCCACACAAAGCACATACAACAACCAAGTCACCAATATCATCTTGAAGTTGGAGAATTTGATTTTAAATTGCAATAAACGCATCGCCCAAAGTACCACCACAAAACACAAAACCATCGCTCCGACCCAATACATCGTATTGATACTTTCAATAGAAAGAATACTCTGCCGCTGTACTACCAAAAAAGCTAATCCTACCGCAAGGAGATTCCCAAATACCAATGAAAACCACCCAAAATCATGCACCCGCGTACGCCACACATGCGGATAATTGATTTTGAGATAATGGTCAATACGTCTCAGAAAATCAGGATAAAATACATTCATTTTTCATAAAGTTTTAATTGCAAAATACCATTCAACCTATAAGCTTTCGTTTTGTAGAGAAAATTCATGAATTTTCTCTACAAAACGATACTAACCCGCAATCCGTTAACTCGCAACCCGTTCACACAAACAATTTCTTAGTTGATTTACTAATATCTCTAAAATACGACACCTCAATATCTGCCGCAATAAATTTCTGCATCACCTCCATCTGCGTGATGTGTAGCGGCGTGTGGATGACGTATGCCAAGCCCGTATGTTCGAGTTGATAATATTCAAAACCGCCGAGGCTGCGTTCCACCTCTTCGAGCGTCAATTCGGCGGCAAATTCAAAGGTATTTTCTTCGCGTCCTTCGCCGAGTTCGTCGGTCTTGCCGTTATAAATGACTTCGCCTTGCTTCATAAAAATGATATTGTCCGACACATGCTCAATCTCGTGTAAGTGTTGCGAACTCACGACCACCGAAAGCGGATAACGATAGCTATTCGCCAAGTCGCGCAAATCATTCAAAATGACCAACTGCGCCTTGATGTCCAGATTCGCAAGCGGCTCATCTATCACCAGAAAAACAGGTTTCCATACGAGTGCGCGCGCCAAGGCAAACCGCAATCTGTACCCGCCCGAAAGCTGCGACCACTTCTTATGTTGATGCTCCTCCAAACCTAAGCGATAAATGATATATTCCACTTCTTCCTCATTCATTTTCCCCTTAATACCATGTAGTGCCAGTTCGTAATGCAGATTGTCGCGTACCGAGCCGTACCATTTTTCGAGGTGCTGCGGGATAAATGCAATACGCTGTTTTATTCCCGCCCAATCACCCGGAACAATCCCAAATTGAGACCGCAAATACGGATAAGAAATACTTCCGCTATCGGCTGCCAATTCGCCCGAAATCATCCGAAAAAGGGTAGTCTTTCCGTTCCCGTTTTCGCCCACTACGCCAGTGATTTCTCCCAAGCGAAACTCCGCATTAATATCCTGCATCTTAAAGCCACTACGGTGAAAAGTCTTATTGACATTACTTACCAAACAGACTGTTTCTCCAAGTTCTTCCGTCAGCATCACAGCTTTCGTCATAGGCATAACGTCCGTTTCCAAATCCGCTACGGCATCTCGTCCGATTTTTTCGGTGAGTGCCACCATTTCATTCGCCAATTGCCCCTGACGGAGCGGATTATCCGCACGCGAATGATTCAGTTTGAGTAGCAAAGCACTGTGTACCAATTGATTGTCAGCAGCATATTCCATCGCAAA
>CALHBW010000323.1 GCA_937930625.1 uncultured Saprospiraceae bacterium
AACCTTATTATTTCACGCAGAGAACGCAGAGTTCGCGGAGAAATACTATAAAACCTCTGCGACCTCTGCGTGAATCAGCATTTTCCGAAATTTACCCCGTTTACAGTATAAAACTGAAATTTGGGTTAGTCTGCCATATAAATTTTATTGTACTACTAAAACAAATTAAAATGCCCCTAATATTTTACACACTCAAATAAAATAACCCATACTTGTAGCTCCGAAAGATCCTAAGACAAAATTAAATGTCCGTTTGGCATCGGGAGGCAGGCTATCGGTTTGCCAAAACGCCTTCGCAAACTGTGTGTCGTACAAGTCCGAAAGGGTCAAAACTCCCTATCAATGCCCACATAGCACCCATGATAGCAAAGAAAATACTGATGATTTTGAGGTAATTGACCCAAAAACGAAAATTATCACGCATAGAAATGAAAATTTCAATAAAAATAAAAAACCGTTTTTATTTAATCAATACATTCGACAAATGAATAATTTATTTTTTTTAATTTTTTATAAATTATTAATAATAAATATAATACAAAATATTATTTTAACTTAATTATCAATTCTACATTCTCAATTATCAATTTGGCGAAGACGTTGATTCAGTGCTTACTGCCTAAATATTGGATTTTTCATGCTCATTGATAATTTTCATTTTCATTGAAATTTTCATTTCTATGTCGTGCCAACTTTTTTCCCTAACTTTGCATCTGCTATACAACCCACCACGTCCAACACACGCCTTGCATATAAAGATACAGAGAACTAATTACTACTAAGCCTGATTTTTTTTGAACTATTGACGTATATTATCTTGTAATATAGAAAATAATTGCGTGTTTGTTTATATTTTTGCGCGACCATTTAATATTTACATAAGGGTGGCAATTATAAAATTGTGCCTTTAGAATGTGTTATTGAGATTTTATCAGAACTTGTTTTTTGAAATTTAAGTCATAAGAAAGCGATTAAGTTAGATTCTTGTAATGAATTGATAATTAGAACATTTTAAACTTACACTTACACTTGAACTTAAATTTTCTGTCAAGCATTGTACAATGAAAAACTGTTACTTCCTCTATCCTAAAGCCCTAAAAACCTACCCTTGTTTATACCCAATTTTTAAAATTATTCCATGCCTGCTCTTGTGGATGTTTGCCCTGCAAACGGTGAACGCGCAGGGACTTGTGATTAATGAGCTTTCGCAAGGACCAACAGGGGGACAAGAATATGTTGAGCTACTTGTGGAAGGACCACGACCAAGGACATGTGGTAGTGATGATTGTCTTGACTTACGCGGCTGGGTCATTGATGATAATAATGGTAACTTTAGTACTGCCAATATCTCTCCGGGTGCTATTCGATTTTCATTAAATGAACCGCAATGGGCTTGTGTTCCTTATGGTACGTTGATTGTCGTTTACAAAGAAGATGAAAAAAACCCGTCTATTCCCGCTGATGATGAAGATGATAGTAATGGAGATTGTGTTTACATTCTTCCGGGGAATAGTAGTAAATTTGAACATGAAGGAATTGTGCCAAATTCAGCAACATCTTCCTACATGACTGCAACGTGGACGTCAATGAACCCTAGTTGGAATCCGAGCAATTCGATAAATAGTTCTGCCATTATGTCTAATGACGATGATTCGTTTCAAACTATTCCTTATTATAATTCTGATGGTACTTTTAATACAGATGTGCCATATCACTCAATAACTTGGGGCAGTCATACTGGTGGTACAATTGATATCGTAGGAGGTCTAGATGCAAGTGTAATAATTCTTGGCGGGATTCCTTCACAATTTAATTTTGACCTTGTATCGAGTGGCTTAGAATCGCCTGGAGAACCTAACGCTACTGTTCAAAATCAAGATTGGATTAATGCCATTACTACTTGCAACTACACCCCACCCGGCATAGACGACATCTATTCCGACCAAGGCGATTGCGATGGTATAGGAAGCGGTACCATTACAGTAGAATTAGTTGATGGAGAACCAAATTACAATTGGGCATGTGACAATTGTAGTGGTACAGGAGTAAATAGTGGCTTAGGCGGTGCTACATTAACGATAAATAGTGTACTTGCAGGTACTTATGCTATTACAATAACAGATGATTACGGTTGCGAAGTAATTGACCAAGTGACCGTAGAATCCGGTTTCACAGGAGGTATTTCAAGTGTTAATAATGCACAAAATTGTGGAGAAAACAACGGTTCAATTACAGCAAACCCTATTGGCGGAAATTCGATTACCTACGCATGGAGTCATAGCAATACAGAAGTAGCCCCAAGTGTAACCAATCTTGCCCCGGGTTTATATACCGTCACGATGACCGACACAGACACGGAATGTGAAGTCATCGAATCTGCTAATGTAAGTACAAACATTCCATCTAATGAATGTGTAGAAGTTACCGCACACATCACTCGAATCAGCTTTCCTGATTTGGGAGATTCTAATGCTTCCACAGAGTGGGTTGTCAGCCTTAATGGTGTCGCAAAAATATTTGATGTCCAACTCTCCGAAGCAGGGCAGTTTTGGAATATCGATGACCCTAATATTGCAGAGGCACTCCCTACGGACGTAATGGGTTGTAATGATTATTCGTTTTTTGAAATTCCGCTTGGTGTTTCAAATGGATTAAGTTCCTCTCAATTGGATGTTTTTATATTTGAATCGGATAATCCTAATCCTATGGGGAACGACCCTCATAGTTGTATGTATGATGGTACAAATGCAGGCGCATCAGATTCAGGTAATGGCACAGGCGATGATTTATTATATGATACGACCGTTGATGCTCCTGTTGAGTTATTTTTTAATAATACTCAAAAATCAATTTTCATAAATACGACTGACGGTTTTAGCGGACAAGTACAAATTGAATATTATTTGACCTGCTCATCCGGTACACTTGCCCCACCCACCGTCACAGTGCCTGATGCCTATGATTCAGACGGAGATGGTAATACTACAGAACCCGCCTTTAATGCAGATGGACATCCTTTAATTTGGTATTGTGCAGATATAGACGAGAACAGTGCGCCCATTGCAACGGCATCGGGTGAACCGGGAGCTATTTTCATGTGGTATCGGGATATAGACCCACTCAACGCCCCGGATTTTACGGTTGTACCACCTATAGGAGTCGTATTGACGCCTACATCCTCCGGACCGGGCGGACAAGACTTTAATCCGGGATTTACATTCACCCAAAGCGATTCCATTTATGTCATTCAAGATGCAAATGGCTGCTTGAGTGAGCCTGCTTTTATTGAATTAATTATTAACGAATTGCCTATAGTTACTATTCCATCGGCTTCTATATGCGCCAATGGAGGTATGACTACTATTATGCCGATTGTAAGTGGAGGTGATGGTAATTATACGTATAATTGGACGGTGACACCCACTGGTTATACCGGACCTACGGATCAATTAGAAATTACAACAACCGAAACAGGACTTTACACTTTAGTAGTTACGGATGGTAATGGTTGTCAGGCATCTGCCTCAGAATTTCTATCACTTGCTACGCCACCCGAAGTAGAAATAGTAATTACCAGCCCTACTACATGCTTGGGCGCAGAAATAGAAGTTACGGCAAATGTAATGGATCCCGACAACGACGACAACGGAACCTATTTTTATAACTGGTCAGTAGAAGGTGCTGCTCAAATAATTGGTAATGATGAAACGGCTCAAATAACTGCCACGGCAACCAGTACGGTCACCGTCATAGTAACAGATAGCAATGGCTGCCAAGGTACAGATGACATTTTGGTTACACTCAATCTACCACCTGCATTTCCCTCTACGCTTCCTGAGATTCTCATCTGTACTCCAGGGTATGTCTCTACGGATTTGACTCAATTAGATGCGGCTGTTTTAGCAAATGTAGCGAATGGAGAAGTGACTTGGTATCAAGGAGATCCCGAAAGTGGTGGTTTTGAAATAGACGACGATATGACTCCACAAAATGAAGCTACGATGGCAAATGTTCCCATCATTATGCCCATTTATGCAGTTATTACTGATAATGCCACTGGCTGCGAAAATGCTATACAAATTCCTGTGGTATTTGATAATACCCCCACCGCCAATGCCGGAGCAGGCCAAAGCATCTGTGATGCAGCCACAGCACTTCCCCTTAGTGGAAATCTGACTCCCAATGGTACAGGTGTATGGTCAGGCGATGGGATTACAAATACCGTAAATGGTCAGGCAGAATTTGACCCCACGGGACTCAATGGTCCGATTACATTGACCTATACCCTCACCAGTCAATTTGGTTGCCCGGACGAAGATGAAGTAATTATTACAGTCAGCCCACCTGAAGATATTAACTTAATGACGACCAATGTATCCGACTGCGGTGCGTCTGATGGTACAGCAAGCGTAGTTGGCGATATGGTACAGTGGAGCAATGGCACTTCCGGTAATTCGCTGACAGGACTCGCACCGGGCGGCTACGGTGTCATAGTGACAAATAATGGCTGTGTCACAGAAGATTATGCACTCATCTCAACACAAATCCCTAATGAATGTGTAGAAATTACATACGATATTACCCGTATTAAATTCCCGGCTTTAGACGACAACGGAACGAATACAGAGTGGGTACTCAACTTCGAAGGAACGGCTTGGGTATTTGCTATTCCACCCACAGGTACGGATGGTTTTGTAGAGCTTGATAATATTCTCGAAAATTTCACTGAGGGCAATTGTACTTTGACTACAGTA
>CALHBW010000324.1 GCA_937930625.1 uncultured Saprospiraceae bacterium
CTCCCGACTAAATTCTTATGCCAAGTTGTTTGGAATTAAGAAGTACCAAGTCCTCACGAAACAAATAGCTTCCGATATATTCGACTGGATTACATAGCCCGGATAAGGTACTCGGCTTGCGTACTTGCGTATAGACTGCCAGGCGTATCGTTGTACACATTTCATTTGGTTATTTTGTGGATGTGTTGTAATTTTGAGGGTATGGATAGCTTCAGAGGAATTTTGCTTACCTATAAATATAACCATAATATGAAATGGAATCAAATCTTCTTTGTCATAATATTGATGAGTCTTTTTTCTGCATGTAACTTAACAAAAAGCAATTTAAATAAGCAAATTGAGATATTTAGATATATCGATATTGGAGGTAATCGTATAATAAGATTAGGGGATAAAGTTGACTTACACATCGGATATTTACATGAGCGAGAAAATGATTACTTTCAAATCATCGGAGGACCTTTTGGAGGTCAAGCAAATGAAATTTTCATTTATGTTGACAAGCACAATCGAATAAGTAAGTTTGAATTCATTTATGACAAAAGTATTCAATTTGAAAATCAAGTTGAATCGTATAAAGAGACGATTGGTTCGCCCAAAAAAAATGCTAAGAATAAATCAATTTGGGAAGATTCCAAAACGAAATTTATTCTATTCCAATCAGAAGGTAATGTAGTCATTGCTGAATTGATAGATAAAGGTATTTGAGTCTGTTTACTGTACTACTGATGGAATTTCATTTGGATATTTTGTAGATGTGTTGTAATTTTGAGGAATGTGTGCGTATTTTTGCTTAAATTGCACTTGTAGATAAATCGCTATAACCATAAAATAGAACAAACATGACATTAAAAGATGAAATATTAGTGGATATAACGGCAATTAAAAGTCCGAATTTGCTGAACCAAATCTATGAGTTTATCCAATTGGTTAAAAAAAATAGCGCGGTTTCGGAAGTAGGTAATAGGGATGAAGTACTGTCATTGGCAGGGCTACTCAGTGATGCCGATGCTGAAGAAATTATCGCAACGATAAACAATGAATTCAACAACATAGAGGGAGAATGGTAATATGAAAAGAATAGCACTCGACACCAATATTGCCGTAGAAATATTGAATGAAAACCAAGATACGATTGAACGATTAAAAAAGTTCAATGTACTTTATCTGCCGATTACAGTGTGTGGAGAATTACTATTTGGAGCAAAAAACTCAAAAAGAAGTAAATCCAATGAAAAAAATCTAAAAATACTCTTGAAATCGTGTAAAATTCTGAATTCCAATATGTTGATAGCCGAAGAATACGCCAATATCAGACTCGAACTCAAACAAAAAGGCAACCCAATTCCCGAAAATGATATATGGATTGCTGCCATTTGCAAAGTCAATAATATGCCGATAGCCACAAAAGATAAACACTTCAAAAACATCGACGGACTGAAAATCGTCGGCTTTTCAAATTAAAACTGTCGCTATATCAAAATCGCAAGGTCTTGAATGATGAGTGACGGGTAGGACGCTAAGATGTAAAAGTGCCATTCTGCGGAGTGGCACTTTTTATTTGGATGCACCTATCCTAATGCCTCCGGCTTGCGTACTCGCGTATAGACTGCCAGCGCATCGTTGTAAATATTTCATTTGGTTATTTTGTAGATGTGTTGTAATTTTGAGGGTGTGGATAGCTTCAGAGGAATTTTGCTTCCTTTAAACTATACATCATCAAGTAAATTAGGTGTTTCGCTTACTTCATTTTCGCCTTGTGATTCTTCCGACGAATCAGCGTCAAGTTCCATATCATTTTTGATTCTTTCGACTTCTTCTACGGGAACTTTGGCAGCTTGAGCAATACTCTCTATAGTACCTAATCCCATTTTCAGAAGTTCTTTTATCATATCATTCGCTTTTTTATCCATTCCCTGAATGTAGCGAATATCCGTTTCTAAATCGTAAGTAATTGGCATTTTTGATGCTTTATCGATGAATAATGTTTGTAAATTACGAAGTTTTGATAAAACTTCCAATTGTGTAACGTATTTACTCAGGTCAAGTTCATCATTATTGAGTTTTTGGAGGCGGTCGAGGATGGTGTCAATAATGTATTCGGGTGATTTTTTCTTGAAATCACAGAGAATTGCGACGACTACATCTTCCGGTTTGTCGGAATGGATAAACAATTCATAATCAATGTCCATGATGTTTATCAGTTCGTATTTGAATTGCAGATTGGTGTGCTGTATGTGGGTAGGCATCGTTGGTTTATTCTTTTTACCGATATAAAACACGTACTGCAACACCTCAAGCCCATAATCCGCAAACAATAAGCCATAGTAAAACAACAAACGTTTGAGCATTTTATGTGAATCCGTCGATTGAAATTCCATTTGTAGGATGTAATCTTTCTTCCCTCCGCCCGGTTTTACTTTTTTCAGCAAATCAGGTTTGCGCTCAATCGTATATTGTGAATCGTCCGGTATTTCTTCTAAGGTGGCGGGGTCAATGCCCAACAATTTTTGGGCAAGCGTAATGATGACTTGTTCGATGTTTTCGCGGAATATCTTGTCGTAATCTTGTGCCATGAGTGAGTAATTTTGATGTCAAATATACATATATTTCTCAATTGCAAACGCACAGATAGTTGTATTTCAATTTGGATGCACGTAGCGCGATACTTCCAGTTCGCGTACTCGCGTATGTTTGTAGAACGAGTCGGAAACTTCATTCTACACGCGCTACGATTGCACTATATTTCATTTGGAAAAAGTGTAAATAAAGCCGTATCTTTGGATAAAATACAATCATTCAAGATGAATATACAAGCCGTAAAATTGGATTTAATCAGAAAAATCACGCTCATGGAAAATGAAGCGATGATAG
>CALHBW010000325.1 GCA_937930625.1 uncultured Saprospiraceae bacterium
ATGCAGGCACAAACTACGCGGTATATCCCGGTGCAGGGGTGCAAGAATATGTAGGACCAACCGCTCCGGATATTGTCGTCAATCCATTGGCTTGGCAATTGCAGACGGTGGCGCGATTGATTAACGGAGGCTGTCAGACGAAGGTTTATCTGGTGCGACTCAATGGTTTTGATACGCATAATGCACAAGCCATCGAAGGCAATACAACTTACGGCTATCACGCTGCACTCATATATCACCTCAGTACGGCTATTAAGGCATTTATGGATGATTTGGCGGCTTCGGGCAAGGATGAGGAAGTTGTGGGATGTACATTTTCGGAGTTTGGTCGTCGTCCGTATTCCAATAGCAATCATGGTACAGACCATGGAACGGCTGCGCCCATGTTGGTGTTTGGCAAGGCGGTAGAACCCGGCGTGATTGGCGATGTCGATTTGAATAATTTGGATAGTACGGGCAATTTGACGGTACAAACAGACTACAGACAAGTGTTTGGCACATTGCTCGTTGATTGGTTGGATGCAGGAAGTGAAACGATTGAAGCCGTTGATTTTGAGGATTTTGTACATCCATTATTATTATTGATTAATAACGAATATCATACAACTACCGAAACGGAACAACCTCAAGAAGAAGATTTTGAAGGCATCAATATTTACCCGAATCCGGTGCAATATTCACTGTATTGGGAGCTACATTCGGAGGTAAATGAAACCATTCAAACGCAAATTATAGACGCCACAGGACGATTGGTACGCGCCGATGAATTTGATTTGAATGAAGGAAATAATACGTTTAATCTGGATATTTATACACTTCCGGCAGGGACTTATTTTTTGAAATTAATTAAGAAAAATAATAAAAAAGTAATGGGTGTGAAGAAGTTTGTAAAAGCGTAACACAGGCATTCCTGTCTGTGCCGAATACAGACAAGAATGTCTGTGCTACGCTCAAAAATCCTCCACCTTTTTAATCAGAAAGAAACCATCGTTCCCTTGCTTTTGATAAAGCGGCATAAGGATAAGTCCATCAACTTTAGAGCGAATTTCGCCATTTTTATCGTGCGCGAGTAGTTCGTCTTTTTTGATAAATTGAAAATTATTATAACCGGGCTGCATCACAAAATTATCACCTTCGTGAATGTCGTGACAATATACAAGGTCGCTTATTTCCGGCAGATTGGCGGAATATTTTATCAGGCGTTCATCGTGTTTATTTTCAATATTGTGTGACGCAACACAGCCGACACTTCGAAGACAATTAATGATAGCCGCCACCGCATTATCAATCGAATCCAATTCATCATGCTGTCCTGACTCGAAACAAACCGCCACCGTATCAATGCCTGTATTTTTCGTGTTGAAATAATGCAAAGTAGTACCGTCGATACCTTCCAACAGTCCGCGTACTACGGGCGCATTGAGTTCCGTGGCAATGACTTGACTTTCGCGCTCATCCGTAGCGATAGAAAAAATACCGCCATGTGCCGTTGTAGTATGCAAGTCCATCAAAATCAGCTTGGTCGGTGGATACCTCTCAATACACTTTTGGATACAATCGTGGAGTTCCTTCATCTCGCGGTCTTCGGCGTCTAGTTCTTTGGTCGGCGTATTTTTGATGCGCTGAAGATTTTGAGGTGTCCATTGCCGATTGAGGTCTTTAGTAATGTATCGCTCTTTTTTATCAAGCGCAGCAATATTGCCACGCAAGCCCACAAGCGTTCCGAAAAACTCAAATTGCGGATTTTTTTCCGGTTCTTCATCTATCAACTCAAAAACGCGCTCCAATGCCTGTACGCCCGCCGGTTCATTGCCATGAATACCACCAATACAAATTAATAATGGACCGGGATTGCCCTCCGTGTAAGTTCCGATAATACGTTCGCTCATAAATTGTAAAAATTCCAAGCACTAAATTCCAAATTCCAAAACCTAAATTTCAAAATCCCAAATCCCAAGGTTTTCATTTTTAGCATTGGGGTTTTAGGATTTGGTGCTTGGGGATTTGGGATTTGGTGCTTGGGTTTTGGAATTTAACAAGATTGTGACGCAGCAAAATTAGGAAGTATCTTGTAAAGTTTAAATTTAAGTTGAATATTAAATTTGAAAGATTTTCTCTGTTTTTTCTCTCTCAATACTTAAACCTATAAGGTTTTTAAAAACCTTATAGGTTTAATGCTGATTATCAATTTTTAAAATAAATAAATATTATCAATATAAAATATAATTTTATTAATTAGAAATATTATCCAAAAATCATTTTTTCATTTTCGTAAAAAACTCATTGGAATTTGGGTTTTAGAATTTGGAATTTGCACAAGTTGAGTATATTCGCGCTTGTGAATACGTATCTCATCCAACAATACCTTCGCTATTATATCCGCTCGCGTACCCGTTACCGTGTACACTCTCCATTTGTATTTGATTTGGTCAATGAAGTTTTGGAGGATGACCGCCACTTTTATGTTTTTGATGATATTGAGCGTTTACGCGTCAATTTATCAAGAGACAAACGTATCTTAAACGTGACCGATTTGGGTGCAGGTTCGCATACCACCAAGTCCAATCAAAGAACAGTACAATCTATCGCACGTTCGGCGGTTACGCCAAGTCGTTATACGCAATTTTTGTTTAGTTTGGTTCATTATCTCAAGCCTAAAACCGTCTTGGAAATGGGAACTTCACTTGGTATTTCCACATTGTATCAAGCGAAAGCAGACGGACGAGCGCGTGTCATTACTTTGGAAGGATGTCCTGAAATTGCGGCTGTCGCACAAGAAAATTTCAAGCGATTAAAAGCGAATAATATTGAATTAATGACGGGTAATTTTTCGACTACCTTGCCACAGGCACTTCGCAAAATGCAACGTATCGACTATGTTTTTTTTGATGGTAATCACCGAAAAACAGCTACACTAAACTATTTCCACGAAGCCCTCAAATATGCACACGAAGGCAGCGTTTTTGTATTTGATGACATTTATTGGTCACAAGAAATGATGGAAGCTTGGGAGGAAATCAAGGCGCATCCGCAAGTGACCTTGACTATTGATATTTTCTATATGGGCATTGTTTTCTTTAGAAAAGAACAAGTCACAAAAGAGCATTTTTCTTTGATAGATTCTTGGAAAAAACCCTGGTCGATGGGCTTCTTTAAATAGCTAAAAATCAACATATTAAGCTTAAATTCCTTGTTTTTTGGGAATGATATTTGCAGATACTTAACCCTGTAACATTTTACCCCTATTTTATTAGAAAAACCGAAAAGAACTACTTTCTTTGCAGTCCAATTTTTTACACACATTAAATACCAACTTAATATATTATTAACATTAATGAAGAAATTTTTTACGCTTTTAATTACGCTAACCTTATTCACAACGCCTTTCATTTTACAAGCACAAAATACATATTACGATAATGTAGAAACACAGGTCGCAGGTGGGCTGGAGTGTATGCCACTCAAACAGGCACTACACGATTTGATTGATGAACATACTGTTAGAAGTTACACCGGAGTCTTACCTGAATTTATGTGTACATATGATGTAGATGCTAATGGTATCATCATTGACAGATATAAAAATACATCCGAAAGTTGTGACGGCAATTCTCTTCCCGGCTCTTTTATTCATCGCGAACACATCATGCCCAAATCATGGTGGGGTGGTAGCACAAGTGTCACACAATACAAGGATTTTCACAATTTATTCCCGGCTGATGCCAGTACGAATATTTCTAAAAGTGCCCATCCGCTCGGTATCGTGGGTGGTTCGACCGGCAGTTATCCTTACACGACTTTTCCGATGACCGATATTGGTTTGGATGGGGTGACTTGTACCAATATTGACCCGGGAACAAGTTCTGATGACAAGGTTTTTGAGCCGGACGACGGATATAAAGGCGATTTTGCACGCGTGTTTTTATATATGTCTGTGCGTTATCAAGACGAAATTATCACCGAGAATTGGAAAGGAATTAACGCGATAACTACCGCAGTATTTAGCAATGATATGTTGATGATTTATGAACCATGTCTGCTCAGTTTACTTTTGCAATGGCACAATCAAGACCCGCCAAGTCAATTGGAAATTGATAGAAATAATGCTATCGCGCTTACTTCTTACCAAGCTAATCGCAATCCTTTTATCGACCATCCTGAATATGCAAATTTGATTTGGGAAAGCACCTGCACAGGCGAGCCAATGTGTATGGGCGTGGATTTGGTAATCAATTTCGATGACTCACCGCAACAAACCGCTTGGGAGATTTTGGATGACAGTGGAAATGTAGTTACTTCATCTACAGGCACTTATACAGGTACATACGCGCTCGAGACTGCTTGCTTGGCGGACGGTTGTTATAGTTTGGTGGTATCAGATTCCGGTAATGATGGTATGTGTCCGCGTCGCACAACTACGGTATTGACGGG
>CALHBW010000326.1 GCA_937930625.1 uncultured Saprospiraceae bacterium
CAAAGTCAGCCGTTCAAAAAGCGGTAGCGAGGCAGCTTCCATCATATTTCTTTCTTGAAAGTGTAATTGTTCAAAGGCGGTCAACTTCATCATTTCGCGGCTGAGGAGTTTAGAGTGTTTGGTATTTCTCGCAATGGCTGCACTGATTTCGACAAACATCATCTCCAAACCCTTCGATTTGAAAGTCGCGCGTAGCATGTCGAGTAACATGATATTTCCTGCGCCTTCCCAAATCGGTAGCACCATCACATCGCGCATAATTTTGGGCATCACCGTATCTTCGATGTAGCCGAGACCGCCCATGAGTTCCATGCTTTCGCGGACTATGTACACGCTATCTGCGGCAGTACTGCGCTTGACCATCGGTGTGAGTAAGCGTAAGAGGTGGGCTTCGGTTTCGTCGCCATTATCGGCTTTATCGAGGGCTTCCACGGCTCGCATGGTCAGGTAAAAATTGGCGACTTGCATCGCCCCAAGTTCTGTCAATTTCGTGCGAATCAAAGCGTGTTCAATCGCTTCTTTCCCAAAGCTAATACGCTGACTAACAAATTGATACGCCTCAATCAATGCCCGCCGCGAACCACTCACTGCCGCCACCGAATTATACAAGCGCGACAGGTTAATCATATCCGCCATAATACGAAAACCCTCAAACTCACTACCAACCAATTTACCTACCGTATTCTCCAAAATACACTCTGCACTTGCCATAGAGCGCACCCCCAATTTATCTTTCAGTCGAATGGTACGCATCGGATTACGACTACCATCGGGTAGGTATTTTTCTACGAGAAAAATGGACAATCCCTTCGTACCTTTCACGCTTTCGTCGGTACGTGCGAGTACAAAAATCAGGTCAGCATTCACATTACTGCAAAACCATTTTTCACCACTCAATACATACAAATCATCTTGGAAATGCCTAGCCGTCACGATATTCGCACCGACATCCGAGCCACCCGCTTTTTCTGTCAAAAACATCGCGCCTGTAAATAAATCATCCGCTTTCAAGGTCGCAATTCGTGGTAGTAATCGCGCTTTATCCGCCTCATTACAATAGCGATGAATGAGTCGCGCCACACCGTCCGTCATGCAGAGTGGGCAGTATTGACCGGATTCGCTCATCGCATAAAGATAGCCCGCAGCAAAACCAAGTCGGTGTCGTTCCGTTGCGTATTGCTCTTTCAATTCAGGCTGCCATTTGACATGAAACATCTCCGACTGCACCGCAATTCGCATCAATTCCCAATAATGTGGATGAAATGTCACCTCGTTAATATCCTCGCCGTAGGCATTTCTTGGTGTGAGTTTTGGTGGGTTTTTATCGGCGTTCATGGAGTATTCGTCCATTTCTGTGGCGGCTTGTTTGCCAAGTCGATTGAGTCTGTCGTGCATGTAGGCATAGCCGGACGCAGAGCAATATTGATTGAGATAATGTTGTAATATCAAGTCACTCGCGTAGAAGTTTTTACTCGTAGAAAAACCTTCGGGCAAGACGCGATTTTTATCTTTGGGATAGACGGAGGGTTTTGATTTTTCTTGTAACATTTTTTATTTTTTTTAATATAAAATTACGCAAACAAAGTGTTATTATTTTTTTATTTATAATAATTTAATAATCAATAAAAAAATAAATTGGCTATCCGTCTAAGTTTGCTTGCGGTGTGTTACTCGTCTGACGAAGATTTTGTGAAATGTAGTGATTTGTCTCATAAAATATTCGCGCTGAATAAAGGGATTCGTCTGACGAGTATTCGCTTTAGACAAAGTTAGACGGGTAGCCACTAATAACCAATTACTAATCAACTAATTACTAACCCCAAATTAAAGTATGGAATAGTCGGCAGACGAAGGATTTTATAAAAATTGGTGATTTTATCACTCTGATACGTTCTGTTTACAACTGAATTCGTCTGACGACACCGGAATTTGCTCAACCATACTTTGGTCGAACACTACCAAATTACGCAAACAAAGTATTTTTACTTTATAATTATAAAAATTTAAAAATCAATAAATTACATTTATTTTACGTCATAAAAATTAATCATTAATCATTATACATTAACCATTAACCATTATTTTACATTTTTTTTAGTGCCTTAATCGTCTTCTTTCCACGACTTTTAATCCCCGCCGAACCATGCAGCAACATATCCTCAATCACCGTTATCAGTTCATCTTTTAATTCGGGTTGTTCGCAGGTGATATTGTATAAAATGGTCATGGAGAATGCCTGTACTGCGGCAGCATCTTTTGGGTTCAAGAGAATGTCAAAGCAGGTATTGACGACTTCGCCTTGATATTCCTCCGGGATATTAACGAACTGCAACACACGCGCTATATTGCGCCGTACCCATACGGGATGTTCGGGCTTTAGTAGTGGTACATATTTGCCAATATACGGCACAATCAGATACGGATATTTATCGGCACAATGGCTCATCGCCCATGCAGCACGTTTGACCATATCTTTCTCATCACTGAAAAAAATCTGCATCAGTTCGTCGAATTTTTCCCTATCGCCACCTATATATGCGGCTACGCGGACGGCGTTTTGTTTGCTGTGTTCGCTGGCTATTTGTTGATATAAATTCATGATTTTTAATCCGTAGCGTAATGCGTCTCGCTTGCGTACCGTAGAGAAAATTCATGAATTTTTTCTACGGTACGGGTATTGCGCGGGTAGTACGTGGCGCAAGCCGGAGGCATTACGCTACGGTGACTATGCGGACGGTATTGTTGTCGTAAAAATAAGAAAATCTGTGAATATCTGCTGAATCCGTCAAATCTGCGTTCAATTCCGTATTTTTGCGGCTTATGAAATTCGATATTATATACCAAGACGAAGCAATTGTGATAGTCAATAAACCGCCGGACTTTCTGACCGTACCGGATAGGTTTGCTCACAAATTACCGAATCTGTACAATACACTTCAGAAGAAATTTGGAGAAATATTTATCGTGCATCGCATTGATAAAGAGACGAGTGGGATTATTTGTTTTGCACGGACAGCGGAGAGTCATAAAGAATTGTGCCGACAGTTTGAACAGCGTGAGGCAGAGAAGATATATTGGATTTTGGTGCAAGGTATTTTGCAAGAAAAAGAGGGCGTGATAGATGTGAAAATGGCAAAAAACGAACATCGCCCCGGTACTATGGTCGTAGCGAAAAAAGGCAAACCTTCTGTCACAGAATACAAGGTTTTGGAAGAATTTGAACGATATTCGCTCGTCGAAGCCAACATTAAAACAGGACGACAACACCAAATCCGCGTACACTTCCGACATATCGGTCATCCACCTGCGATTGACCCGCTTTACAGCAATAAATCTGAGTTTTTTCTTTCCGAAATCAAAAAAAAATACACTCGTGCGGGACGAGGAAAAGAGGAACGTCCACTCATGTCACGTACAACACTACATGCGCACACCCTACGTATCATACATCCAGTGACAGGGAAAGAAATAACTTTTGAAGCAGGATTGCCTAAGGATTTTAAGGCAGTTTTGACACAACTTCGCAAGTGCATGTAAACAAGTTCAAATTCAAGTATCAAGCGCAAGTTCAAGTTACGCGAATTTACTACGTAAATTCCTATTAAATAAAATGTAGTTTTGTTTTTATGTGTTTTGTTTCTTAAAATCAAATATTTATGGATGGAAAACAATATGATTTAGAAGACAGATTAGTTGAATTTGCAGCTAATACTATTCGTATGTCAAGAAAGTTTCCGAGTGATTTCACAGGTAACCACCTCGGTGGACAGATTATACGTTCTTCAAGTAGTACTGCTTTAAATTTCGGAGAAGCGCAAGGGACTTCAACAGATAAAGATTACATTAGTAAAGCCGCAATTGTATTGAAAGAATTGAAAGAAACGAGGGTAAATCTGAAAATTTTATCAAAGTTGGAATATGGTGATAAAGATTTGAGAGAACAACTTTTAGATGAAGCAGAACAACTCATTAAAATTATCGCAACGATTATTAAAAATAAAAAAAGTAAACCATATTAAAGCATTGGGTATGTGCTATGAAAAGAATTTGCGCAGCAAATTCGCGTAACTTGGACTTGAACTTGATACTTGAACTTGAACTTATATCAGTGTCACGATTTAGGTTTTAAAAGGAAAACTAGTGCATAAATATGTCATAGTTTTAGCATGTTTATAAACTAAGTTTCCGATTAATGAGGAAAGCCTACATCCTGTCATCTACCCTTGTGTTTTTAGTCCAAGCACTAATCGCGCAATCTATGCCGCCTGTTCAATTTTCTGTTGAAAGGGGATTCTACGGTACTGCATTTACTTTAGCATTAAGCTCCGATAGTACTTCTGCGACAATTCGTTACACATCAGACGGTACTTCTCCAACTACTGCCACAAGTACAATTTACACTGAACCAATATCGGTCAATTCATCGTCTGTCATACGAGCGATTGCCTACACAGATTTGGATACTTCCGAAGTCGTCACTCACTCCTATTTATTCCTTTCGAGCGTCTTTCATCAATTTGGAATACCTGCCGGGTTTCCCGAAAAATGGGGCGAATATGAGGCTGATTATGAGGTCGCGCCCGCGATTGCGGATAATGCCGAATACCGAAATATGATGCTGCAAAGTTTTGATGAATTTCCGGTGATTTCACTGGTGACGAATCAAGATTTTTTATTTGATGACAGCATTGGAATTTATACCAATTCAGAGGAAAGTGGCATCGAATGGGAACGCCCTGCCTCGATAGAAATGATTCATCCTGACGGCACAGAAGGTTTTCAGGAAAATGCCGGATTGCGAATTATGGGAGGCATCACGCGCCGTGCCGAGCATTACAAAAAACACAGTTTAAGATTATTATTTAAATCGGAATACGGCGCGAAAAAATTGAATTATCCGGTATTTGGCGAAGCCGGAGAAGATAAACACAATACACTGGTTTTGAGGATGGTTGGGCAGTTTAACGTAACTGACCATCGTCCTTATCAAGCCGAGAAAACACAAATTATCAAAGACCAATTTTTCCGCGAATTACAAGAAAAAATGGGGCACTCGGCAGTGCGCGGACGCTTTGTACATGTGTTTTTGAATGGCTTATATTGGGGAATGTATAACCTCACAGAACGACCTGACGCAGCGTACATGGAGGAATATTTTGGTGGAGATAAAAGCGATTATGATGCGATGAATGTTCTCAAGCCCGTGGATGGCGATTCGCTCGCTTGGTATGAGATGATTGAAATTGCGGATGTAGGGCTCAACATAGAAGAAAATTATCAAAATATCCAAAACTACCTCGACTTAGACAATTTTTTCGATTATATGCTGCTCAATCATTGGGGATTGAATACGGATTGGGATGTGAATAATTGGTATGCGACACGTAAGCGTGAGCCGGGCGCGAAATTTCAATTTTTTAGCTGGGATGCAGAGTTTACGTTGGCGTATTTTGGAGATTATTATCAAGGAACGGTGTATGACCAAAATTTGTATCCTTACCCACGACATCTTTTCCATCAGTTGATGTCGAATGCCAAAGCGCGTATGGAGTTTGCTGATCGCGTGCAATGCCATTGCTTTGGTGACGGCGCATTGGCGACCGAAAATGCCATTGCACATTACACGCAATTGAGCGAGCAAACCAAAAATATCGCCGTAGCCGAAACCGCACGTTGGGGAGATATGACGGGCGTTCAATATACCTTTAATGACCACATTAAACCGACTACGGAAGATATTCTGAATAATCAACTGCCAGACCGCACCAATGATTTGATTGCTTTTTATCGTTTACGTGGCTCATTTCCGGTCTTTTCAGGCGTTGAGTTTAGTCAAAACGGAGGCGCGATACTTCCTTCTCAAAACATTTTCCTGACCAACCCAAACCTTTATGGCGAAATTTACTACACCACCGACGGCACCGACCCGCGCATGGACGACGGCAGCCTATCACCTAGCGCAATTCACTACACACAGCCATTTCTAATTACTGAAAATGTTGTAGATATTAGGGCGCGAGTGGTTCAAATAAATTCCCTTATACCCAATCAATGGTCGGCAATGTGTCCCAAGCGATTTTTTATAGAGCAAAATCTTCATTCGCTGGTGATTAATGAAATCAATTATCACCCCGATAGCTTATGTAGTAGCGGACAAGGGAGCGAATTGGATTATCTGGAAGTAGTAAATGCAGGTAATCACGCAATTAATCTGACAGATTGCTACTTTTCGCAAGGTGTAAAATATACTTTTCCTTATGGTACGATATTGAATCCCAATGAATATTATGTGATTGCAGAAAATGTGGATTCATTTGCCATCAATTACGGTTTCAAACCGGACGACCAATACGGCGACGCACTCTCCAACGGAGGCGAAACTATAGCCATCAACGACCCTTTTCATCGCCTGATTGACTCGGTGGCATTGGACGATGTAAGCCCCTGGGATGCAGGACCGGACGGCGGTGGTGCTTCCCTCGAATTACTGAATACGGCTTGGGATAATAATAATCCAATAAATTGGTTTAGAGCAAATTATGCTTGTAAAGGCACGCCCGGAGCAACTAATTCACGACAATGTGATTTTGTGGAAGAACGTGTTGTTATCAATGAAATAAATTATAATTCGGACAATAATGCAGACCCCGGAGATTGGGTGGAATTATACAACCCAATGCCTTATGAATTGGACTTGTCGGGTTGGCAATTTTTCGATGAGAATAATGGTTTTACCTTTCCTGATGGCACCACTCTGGGTATAGGTGCGTACTTGGTTTTGGTGGAAGATTCGACGATGTTTGCATCTATCTTTCCGAATGTGCCGAATTACTTTGGCGGTTTTGGTTTCAATTTGAGTGGAGGAGGAGAGCGCATTACGATACTTGCGGATGCTATGTGTGTAGCAGATTACGTGATTTACGATGATGATGCCCCCTGGGATACCACGCCGGACGGCACGGGCGCGACGCTTTCACTCATCAGTACAGGCTTTGATAATAATTTACATTCTTCTTGGATTCCTTCAACTTACTTGAATGCACCACGCGGCACACCGGGTAGGGCAAACGGGCTTTGTCCCACGACTACCGTGGCGATTCCGCCGGATATTTGTAACATGGAGGAAGTTGTGTTGAAACCTGATAATTTCAACGAAGAAATTACCTATAAATGGATAGTAAATGGTGGCATTGATAATATTGTTGGGGCGGATTCTTTGGTGACAACTTGGGAAGCGGGAGGCAATTACACTATTCAATTACTTACAGAATACTATGAATGTTCAAGTGTACAATTCTTACAAATCGCGGTGGAACAATGTACATCCCCACCACCATCATGCGTTGAAATTGACCTGAAAGTCATGCTCGAAGGTGTGTATGACGCAACGGCAGATTCCATGAGAACCAAACTTAATACAGTTAGAAAACTACTGCCCGGACAAACGCCAACGAGTAACCTCGTCACACCTACTCCGGCGGGACAACCTTATCATGCATCGCCGTGGAATTACGCAGGAACGGAAGGGACAGATTTTGTAGATACTGATTACACAGATAATATGGTGGATTGGATTTTGGTGTCTTTTCGAACGGAATTAGAGGCAGCCTCAGAAGTGAGCCGAACAGCAGCTTTATTATTGAGTAATGGAAATGTAGATTTTGTAGATAGATGTGCTTTAGAGTTGTCACAAAATATTGATTCAGTGTATGTTGTAGTGGAACATCGTAACCATATTGGAGTGATGACACCTTATGAAATACCCATTTTGGATGGTGTATTGACCTACGATTTTAGTACACAGGACAGCTATAAAGACCCCACTTCATACGGACAAAAACAACTCGCGTCCGATGTGTGGGGCATGTTTTGTTGTGATGGTAACCAACATGATATACCCAGCTTTGATATTAATGGAAATGATAAGACGATATGGTTTGATAATAATGGTTTTTTTGACTTGTATATTCCTGCTGATTATAATATGGATGGTGACATCAATGGGGCAGATAAGGCGATTTGGACGGAAAACAATGGGATTTCGTCACGAGTTCCGAAATAGAAAGTTATTGAATCCAACATATTGAAAATGGGAATAATTTATTTTTAATTTGACTACCAACTTAATAAGGAACGCGGCATAAATAAGTTGACCATCTTGGGTAGATTATTTTGTGCTTAGTTTTCGTCTTGAAAGAAGGCGTTTATCTGGATAAATAACTGATTTCAAGGCGGAAAATAAGTGCAAAAGAAGCAGCCAAGATGGTAAAGTTATTTTTGTCGCGTTCCTGTGCATTACTTTTTGTAATATTTGCTAACTCGTAACCCGCAACTCGTAACCCGAAGATGTGGTCTTGGGATTACTTAACGGAGGTAGGATAGGAGCGATAGTTAAGAAAATCTTAAAATTAATGGTTCTTTGACAATTTTTGCAAATTCAATAAAACGGTCTTTTCACGCAGAGGTCGCAGAGGTCGCAGAGTACTGATAATCAATTCTCTGCGACCTCTGCGTTCTCCGCGTGAGACACTATTTGCAAAAATTGTCAAAGAACCAAATTAATTTTATTGCCCCAATAAAAAGAGGGCATCAAACCGAAGTTCGACGCCCTTTCTAAATTACTTTTATGTAGAATTGAATGAATTTTGAATTATTGATGAGTATTAAAAATCTATTCTACTGAACAATATTTTACAATCAAATTAAAAAGGAAAGCACGATATATCTCCCCCTTTGGAGGGGGTTGGGGGGAGGAAAAATAGCCGAAAATCCTCCCCCCAGCCCCCTCCAAAGGGGGAGATAGTCCGCGTTCTATTTTTACACTCAAATTTAAATCGCATATTTACCTGATAATAAAACAAATACAAATTATAAAAAATCGTTGTTCAGTAGAATATTAAAAACCAATCAAAAATCATTCAATCAAAAATCAAATTATTGTTTTACAAATTTCTTAGATAAAACAGTATCGCCGGAAACTAATCTGACGAAATAGAAACCGGAGGTCAAGTCGTTGATATTGACTTGTACTTGGTTGGCGTCATTGGCATCACGCGCAATTTCACGCACGATTTTACCCGTAATATCGACCACATGAATGTCGATATTAAGGTCGTTTGTTACATTATAATAAACCGTCAAATTGTCTTGTGCCGGATTTGGTAATACCTCCAAAGTATTGGTCGTACCTTCCGTTAATGTTCGTGCATAAATTTCGTCACTTTGCCATAATGGAACAGCGACACCGCCTGAAATACAGAAGTTATTGGTTTCGGA
>CALHBW010000327.1 GCA_937930625.1 uncultured Saprospiraceae bacterium
GCACCGCAAATGGGGCGTACTACTCCGCAGCCTAACCGAAGCCGACCTTAATCGCGAATTTATCCATCCCGAACACGGAAAACGCTTTACACTCCGCGAAAATATTGCTACTTACGCATGGCATGGCGAGCATCATTTGGCACATATTCGGCAAGCTCTTGATAATGCAACAACGTAGCGCGGTGCTTCCAGCCCGCGCCGCGTTAGGAACGCAATATACAAGGAACGAGCTGGAAGCGTCGTTCTACGGTCGCGGACTGGAAGTGCCGCGCTACATTCCGATAAACTATGAATCTACCATCCAATTATCTCAACAGCACTAAAGAACTTTTTCGCTACTACAAACAACTCGGCGAAGGCACTTTCGAGCAATTGACCGAAGCAGAATTATTTTGGCAATACAGCCCGACCAATAATTCTATCGCTATCATTGTCAATCATTTATGGGGAAATATGCTATCGCGCTGGACAAATTTTCTGACAGAAGATGGCGAGAAAGCATGGCGCAAACGCGACCTGGAATTTGAGGATGTCATCAAAACAAAAGCGCAACTCACAGAGCGTTGGGAGGCAGGTTGGGCATGTCTTTTTGAGGCTTTGGATTCGGTGAATGAGGAGAATTTTGACCACACCATTTACATTCGAAATATGGGGCATACCATCATAGAAGCCGTTAATCGCCAACTCGCGCATTATGCGTATCATGTCGGGCAAATCGTATTTATCGGCACACTCATCAAAGGAGAATCGTGGACAAGCCTCTCTATTCCACGCGGAAAATCAAGGGATTATAACCAACAAAAATTTGCACAAGCCAAACGAAAAGACAGCTTCACAAAAGAGTATCTCCAAAAACATAAAGACAAATAAATTTCAATCATTAAACTATTCTGGAAAATTATTTACACTACGCAGAAAGACTGCGTACTTGTGTTTTATCTTTGCATCGTAACACAGATAATTTGTACCGACGAATGACGGTATTCTTATCTGTAAACTGCTGATTAACAGACAAGAATGTCTGTGCTACGTAAATAAAATGTTCGATACCGATTTACTTCGTGAAATGATTGCCGAAAAATATGTGATAGTCAAACAACATCCGGCGGCGGAGCTATTCATTCACAATTACACGGCAAAAACACAATACGAACACATCTGGAACGACTGCACCAAACAATGCAGAGGCTTGATACTCAATGCTAAAGGCGAAGCTGTGGCGCGTCCTTTTCCTAAGTTTTTTAATTTGGGAGAAATCGAAAACCAACACATTCCGAATGAATCATTTGAAGTATATGAAAAAATGGATGGTTCGTTGGGTATTTTGTATTGGTTGGATGATGAAGCACGGATAGCAACACGCGGTTCATTTGGCAGTGAACAATCCCAAAAAGCCACTGAAATGCTCCACACCACTTACGCACACGCATTGCCGCGATTGGATAAAAATTTGACGTATTTATTTGAAATTATTTATCCCGAAAATCGCATTGTAGTGGATTATGGAAAGGAAGAAAAACTGGTTTTATTGGCAATTATCGACACCAAAACAGGCGAAGAATTGCCACTTGAAGACGTTGGATTTCCTATTGTAAAACGCTACGACGGCATCCACGATTTAACGGAATTAAAAGCCCTTGAAGAAGACAATAAAGAAGGTTTTGTCGTCAAATTTAAAAGCGGTTATCGCCTCAAAGTTAAGTTTGAGGAATACGTCCGCATACACCGAATCGTCACTCAAGTTTCCAGCGTCAACATTTGGGAATACCTCAAAACCGGACAACCATTAGACGAAATTCTGGAGCGCGTACCCGACGAATTTTACGCATGGGTAAAAGCTACTAAAAATCAATTATTAGCTGATTATCAGCAAATTGAACAACAAGCAAAACAAGAATTTAAAACATTTGACACCAGAAAAGAAACGGCAATGTATTTCAAGACCTGCAAATATCCGCAAGTGATGTTTGCCATGTTGGACGGCAAGCCACACGACCAATTTATCTGGAAAATGCTCCGCCCAACTTATGAAAGACCGTTTAAAAGTGCTGATGTATCGACGTGCTGATGTACTGACGACTATACGTTTACACACATCAGCACGTCAGCACATCAGTACATCAGCACACAAAAAAGAAAATGAAAAAGATATTAATACTACGCGGTTTGCCGGCTTCCGGTAAATCTACCTTTGCAAAGCAACTAGTAAAGGGAAATCCCGGTCTATACAAGCGAATCAATCGCGATGATTTGCGCGAAATGTTTGACACCTACCATTTTTCGCGCGACAATGAGAAATTTGTGAAGCGGGTGCGTGATGTGCTTATACGCGAGGCTTTGCGCGACGGCAAACATGTCATTGTGGACGATACCAATTTGTCTATGAAAAACGTCAATCGCATCACTCAACTTGCCGAAGAACACCGAAAGAAAACCGGAGAACCGATAGAGGTAAGTGTCAAGGAATTTGAGGTAAGTTTGGCAGAAGCATTGGAGCGCGATGCCAAGCGTGAAAAGCGCGTAGGCGACCGTGTGATTCGCAAAATGCACCGCCAATTTTACGGCGATGGCAACAGCCGCGACCCGCAATACAACCCACAAGATGAGTCGCTTCCGCCTGCTATCATGTGCGACCTCGACGGTACACTCGCGATACTCAACGGACGAAGCCCATACGATGGCTCAATGTGTGAAAATGATATTTTGAATCAACCTGTTTATGATATTTTGAAAAATTATCATAATTTAGGAAATAAAGTATTATTATTGTCGGGTCGAATGGATAGTTCGCAACCACAAACCGAGCGTTGGCTGGCAAAGCACAATGTTCCATACGATATGCTTATCATGCGTAAACACACAGACACACGCAAGGATTCGATTATCAAAAAAGAGATATTCGACGAGCATATCAAAGATAAATATTTTGTTCGATTTGTACTTGATGACCGCAATCAAGTCGTGGATATGTGGCGACAAGATTTGGGATTGCCTTGCTTGCAGGTCTATTACGGAGATTTTTAGGATTTTTGATGGAGTGATTTTTGAACAGGATATTTCGCTACGCGAAATATCCTGTTCAAAAATCAAAAATCAAAAATCGCTCAATCAAAAATACAATTAATGAAAGTAGAACCTACTATTAAATACGGTTGTCGCGCACACAGTACATCAGGCGAGGCGTTCACCTTACTTACACCAGGTGCTTATATTCAACCAACAGACGATGGGCGTATTTTGTGGCATATCCTCAATTACACCCCTGACGAAGACCAGAGTAAAACGTATAACGCTTTTGCACAAGCGGTCACGATTTGGCAACCTGCCTTCCCTTCGACCATTACATTGGATTCGACGAGCAACCCGGATGAGGCACATATTAAGTTGTATTTTGTCAATGAAAATCATCCGCAATACGGCGATATTTTTGATGGGGAAGATGGCACATTGGCACTCGGTTTCGCACCTGTGGAAGACGAGCCGCTGAAAGGCTATATCCTGATGGATGATGGCGAAAATTGGGGCGATATGCACACCCCCAACACCAAAGATTTGCTCACCGTCTTTCTACACGAATTAGGACATACCTTCAATTTGGGACACGAATCACGTGTACGCGATGCCATTATGTATCCCTCATATTCGGGCGAAAAACGCCAAATTCACCAAGACGACATTGATGGAATCCAATCCATATACGGACAATTTGGTCCGCCACGACCGGGTACATCACAACCAAGCGGATGCCTGTCATTTTTAGTACCGTTTTTGGCTTTATTTGGTGGAGTATAGTACTGACGACTTTAGCCGTCGATGGCTCGGTGTAGGGTAGTTCTAAATCAATAGAACCAAACTCTAAAACCCCAAAATGAACTGTCTTTCTGAATTTATTTCAGAATCCCCTGAACGATAGAAAAACAATGTTTTACAAAAGTCTATGATTGATTGTTTTTGAGCAAAATACGAAATTATAGCTCACATTCAATATCATGCTTGTAGCCTGGGAGATTCTGAAATAAATTCAGGGTAGTCCTTTAGATGTAATGCTAATTCATGGCGACTTACCTTGCATTTTCAAAATGTAAGGTAAGTTCAATGTCTTCGCCAAATTGAGAATTGAGAATGTATAATTGATAACTAATTTTATTTTATAATTTGTAATTATTTAATTTTAAGTTTTTTATGAAATAAAAAATAAATTAATTATCAACTCTCAATTTTTATAGCACTACCAAATTCAGAAAGACGTTTTGGTTTGGAGGTGTTTTATTTGTGACCACCGATTTGTGACACACTAAAGCAAAATTTGGCATGTTTAAATTTGCTGTAAAAGTAGTTGACACTTTTTTGAAATGTAAAATGTAAAATATCAGTAGCCTTAATTCTTCACAAATTTCTCCGTCATCATCACATCGCCTGATACTAATTGCACAAAGTAAAACCCTGACGCTAATTCTTCCACATTTAATCGGATTTCCTGCGTATCACTCGCGCCTTGCGTGTATTGCTGCAACATTTTACCATTAATATCAATAATGTATAATTCTGCTGTGTTAGCCTCTTCTAATTTATAAATAACAGTCATTTCGCTTTCTACCAAATTGGGTAGTATGCGTAAGTCATTCGTTTTTGCTTGCGACTCATTATTCGGAAATGTAAATTCTGCAAGACCACCATTGATACAGAAATTATTGGTTTCGGAAGTGCCAAATCTGCCGCCACCTGACACGAGTACTGTGCCGTTGGCATCGGTGAGCGTGTAATTGCCACACATTTGCCCTGTGCGTGGGATGCCGTTGAATACGCCGCCAAGTCCGAGCGTAGCAATATTGATTCCGGTCAAAATTGTTGTGGTGCGACGCGGACACATGCCATCATTGCCTGTATCAAAGAAAGTCAAATCATAACAACCATCTGCCAAACAAGAAACATCCGGCAGCGCAAGATTAGCATCTGCCAATCCTAAACCATAGGTATTGCCACCGGAAGAGGCGACGATATTACCGTTGGCATCGGTGAGTTCCCAACTGGTTTGTGTTGGTGCGCCGTCAAAATTAATGTCAAGGTCAACCCCTGCACAGGCATCTTGCCAGCAAGTGAAATTGGAGATATTATCCTGTCCCGCCACCTCGAATGTACCGCCTACATAGAGTTCGTTGCCATCGAAAGCCATGGCATTGAGCAGATTATCAACGCCTACTGCCGTAGTCGCGCCAAGTGCTTCCCAACCGCTTGCAGCCGACCAGCGCACCAAGCCATTGACGATGATATTTGAGGTTGGCGAATTATTGAGTGCCGACTTGAAACTGCCCGCTACGTACAGATAACCGCCGCGATAAGTCAGGTCATTGACGTTGTTGGATAAGCCGTTTTCTATTTTTTCCCACTGATTAGTATTGCGATTCCAAGCTGCGATTCTATTGACCGTCATACCGCCCGCTAAAGCAAAATTTCCACCTGCATACACATAATTCGGCGTGATTTCGATGGCTTGTACGAAACCGCTTGTGCCTGTACCGAGTGTTGCCCAATTGCTACCGTTCCATGTAGCGATTCGGCTGGCGAAATTGCCACCTGCGGAAGCGAAATTTCCACCCACATAAACGACATCATTTTCATCAATATCAATCGAACGAATTTCATTGCCCGTGCCTGTGACGCCTGTTCCGCCATCTGTTAATACTGACCATGTATTGCCACTATAAAGTGCGATATTATTGGCGGTGATGCCATTAGCTTGCACGAATGTACCGCCGATATACACACCGTCATTAGAATCGACTGCGATAGCGAGTACAGGTCCGTCTGTGCCACTACCGAGTGCTTGCCATGCGCTGCCATTCCAACGTGCGATGTTATTGGCACTCACACCACCAATCTCTGTAAAGTTTCCTCCTGCATACAAATCGCCATTAGAATCAAGGGCGAGTGCATAGACAACGCCATTCGTGCCTGTGCTGAGTGTCGTCCAATTCGCGCCATCCCAACAAGCGATGTTTTGGGCAGCGGTAGAGCCACCGACGGTATTGAATAAACCACCAATACAGATGTTGCCGTTATCATCAGCAACTGCGGCATTTACAGTTCCGTCTGTCTCGGTGGCAGGGTCGCACCAAGTCCCGACTCCGGCTACCGAAACCGCACTCGGTGGCGTAAATCCATCTATCAATTGATAAACCACACCACTCGAACCATAACCCAAGAAGTATAATTCCTGATTAATGTCTTCACCAAAAGAAGATACAAAGGCTCTCGAACCGTTTTGGTCAACGGCATTGAACAGCAGGGTGCGGTTGGTGCTGCCTGTATTTGGGTCGTAATCCAAGAACCAAACCCTGCCCGTCACGTAGTCCGCAAAGACATATTTTCCGTAAATATCAGGACTTGTACTGCTGATTTCATCGCCGCGATAGACATATCCTCC
>CALHBW010000328.1 GCA_937930625.1 uncultured Saprospiraceae bacterium
ATGTTTATATCTGCCGTAAAAGTAGTTGACACTTTTTGAAATGTAAAATATCAAATTTAAAATGTAAAAGTGCTTGTAGTACGTGTACAATACATTTTCGTTTTTTTATTGTTTAAAAAAATAAAAATCAATAAAATAGAAATACCTCGCGTCCACTCGCGTCCTACAACTTTTACATTTTACATTTATTATTTTACATTTTACATTATTTTAATTTGAAGATAAAAGTGTCAACCGCATTTCTAAACATGTAAACATGCCTTTATTTTCTATAAAAAAGGGTGTCCAAAATGTCGTAGCAAAAACGACAACACAAAAACACGATAATCGACACCGCAACACTAAGACAATATGAAAAATATCACTTTTGGATTTGTATTATCGTTGATGCTCACCACGCTGATGTTTGGTATGAGCCTTTCCTTATTTGCACAAAGCGAAGAACCGCCTACAGTGATTAAAAAAGAAATCAAGATTAAAAAAATCATTGATGAAGACGGTAATGAAACCACCGAAACCATTGAAACAGAAGTCGAAGTCAATGCTTCAGAATGGGAAGAGATGCAAGGCGAGTTTGATATTGACATTGACGAGACGATTGAAAATGGCGTCAAAAAACGCATCATACGCGTACAAGCAGATGGCGAAAATGGTGAATTGCCACAAGAACTTCAAGATGAACTCGAATCGCTTGGTATTGATATTAATATCATTGAGGATAGCGAAAAACGGACGATTATCATTGATTCGGATGAAGAAGGAGCAAACACAGACGACCACGATATTCGTATTTTTAAGATGGGGTCGGACGAAGAAATGCCGGAAGATATTCGCAAGATGCTCGAAGAACAAGGTATTGATTTGGAGCAAATGAAAAAAGGCGGACAAGGTATTCGCATGTACAAAACGCAGAATGGTTTTGGCGAAAATGGTGGTATAAATGATTTTTTTCCTAAAGAAAATACAAACATTATCGACCGCGAAACAAAAGTATTTCGCATTACAAATATTGATGAATTGGATAATGAAATTATCAATGAAATAGCGGAAATGGGTGTTTCGGAAAGCGAATTGCGCGAGCGTTTTGATGCAGCTGAAAATTCAGTTAGAATCTTCAAAGAAGGTCTGCAAGCTGTTGAAGTAGAAGTAGATGCACCGACGGCACAACAGCAAATGTTTTTTATCGGCGAAGATGAAGAAGTCCTTGAAATCGACCCTGACATGGACTTTGAATGGATAGAAAAGCAAGTAGAATCGGAAGTAGAGCGCAGTATAGAGCGTGTCTCCGACGATAAGCCCTATTTAGGCATCACAATGGGAAATATTGGCAATGGCGTGATAATATTGCGTGTGTCAAAAGACTCTCCCGCCGAAAAAGCCGGATTAAAAGAAAATGACATCATAACCACATTGAATGGTGTAAAGATTGAAAATACAGAAGCACTCATTGAAGAAATTCAAAAAATGAAAGTTGGCGATGCGCTTCAAATCGCTTACACACGCGAGCGCGAAATGTACACGACAAATGCGACTTTAGCCAAGAAAGAAACACCACATTTTAAGCACATTCAAAGAATGGAAATGCCTTCGATGCCTCACATGCCACGTATCCCGCGTATAGCGACGGAGCGTGGTCATCTCGGTGTCAATCTCGACCAAGACGCGACTATCCTGAAAGTGACGCCCGAAAGTCCTGCTGCCGACGCCGGACTCGAAGCCGGAGACCGCATCCTCCAGATTGGCAATATCAAGGTCGAAACTGCTGATGGCGTCATCAAAGCCATGAAGACAGCCTTGCCCGGCACCAATACTGACGTGACATTTCAACGCGACAATGCCCAACAGACCGTCACTGTAGTACCCACGATGCCACCACATCGCGAGCGCAGAATGAAGCACAGAAATACCTGCTCACCCGATGACAAAACACGTTGGATAAAGCGAATGGAAGCGGATTGTGAGAAGCGTTGCAGTACGCCGTTTTTGGGCATTTATATGGAAGAAAAAGACCGCGATTACGATGATTATGATGTGAAAATTACGGGTATTGTACAAAATACAGGCGCGGAAGCTGCCGGAATATTGGAAGGCGATGTTTTACTGAAAGTCAATCGTGCATCTATCAGCAATGTACAAGATGTGGTGGATGAAATTTCAAAATACGAGCCGGGCGATAAAGTAAAAGTTCAAGTATTGCGCGGTGGCAAAAAGAAACGCATCAAAGCCACATTGAGCAATCAAACGCAAGCGGAGATTTTTAGTCCATGCGACTGCGCTACGGGCGCAATTAATGCAGATGCCATGATGATGCGCGAAATCATTCTCATCAAAGAAAATGCTGCCGATATTCCACAAACAGATATTGATATAAAGAATACATTAAATTTGGATGACATTGATTTATTTCCCAATCCGAATAATGGTACATTTACCGTAAGATTTACAACAGAAAGTAAAGTTCCAACTACGATTTCAGTGATTGATGTGAACGGAAAAGAAGCCTATCGTGAAGTGATTCAGAACTTTAACGGACGTTATGATAATCGTATTGACATCTCAAATCAAGCAAAGGGAACATATTTCCTTAACATCATTCAAGGTGATACAGTATATACCGAGCAATTGATTTTTGGAAAAGAATAGATTTTGTTTTTTCCAAGCACCCATCTCATCCGAAGGCTGTCTGCAAAGGCAGCCTTTTTTATTGTTTCATTGTTCGATTGTTTCATTGTTCGATTGTTTCATTGTTCGATTGTTTTATTGTTATTATTGTTTTGTTTTTTGCTTCGCAAAAACCATCGAACCATGAAACAATCGAACCATGAAACCATGAAACAATCGAACCATGAAATCATTACTCTCCCTTCTTCAATATGGCGAGTGCTTTTTCCAATTCATGAACTTTCTTGGCGAGGTCGGGCAGATTTTTAAAAACGACCTGTGAGCGCATAAAGTCGCTATACTTGAACGCCGGAGAACCATGCCAGGCTGCACCCGGTTGGGTGAGCGAACGCGAAACGCCGCTTTGTGCCTGTACCTTCGTGCCATCGGCTACGGTGATATGACCCACAAAACCGACTTGTCCGCCGATTAAGCAATTTTTACCGATTTTGGTACTACCTGCTACGCCTGCCTGTGCTGCGATAGCTGTATTTTCACCCACTTCTACATTATGAGCAATTTGAATGAGATTGTCGAGTTTTGCGCCGTCTTTGATGTGTGTAGAACCCATCGTAGCGCGGTCAATGACGGTATTCGAGCCGACTTCTACGTACTTGCCCAAGACGACATTACCGATTTGCGGAATCTTTTTGTACGTGCCATCGCCCTGCGGGGCAAAACCAAAACCATCGCTGCCAATCACCGCATTGGCATGAACAATACACCCGTCGCCAATCACACAATCGCGGTAAATACGCACGCCCGGATGTAGCACGACACCGCGTCCGATAGTGACATTTTTTCCGATAAATACCTGCGGATAAATGACCGTATCGCGACCTATTTTCACATCTTCAGAAATATAACTGAAGGCTCCTACCGATACATTATTATCCATTTGCACACTTGAATGAGCAAATGCCTGTGCATCTAAGCCGGAGGTTTGCGGTACGGGCTGTCCAAATTTTTCTAATAATAAACTCACGCAACTATATACGTCGTCAACGCGAATAAGTGTCGGATTAAGTGGTTTTTCCGGTTTAAAATCTTTGCTGACCAATAATACAGAGGCTTGCGTGGTATAGGCAAACGAGTGGTACTTCGGATTGGCGAGAAAGCAAATATCGCCTGTTTGGGCTTCTTCTATACGTGCGGGACGTTGGATAATCGTTTGGGGATTACCTTCTAAGGTACCATTGAGATATAGGCTGATTTCCTGCGCTGTGAGTTGCATGATTTAATAGTAATTTGAGTTCGGGTAAAATATTGGTTCTCAATTGTATTCTATGTATCATGTCCTTTTATCTTCAATGATTCAATAAATAGATGACTAAATGAGTAAATGTTTTTACTTTAAATTTTGTTATTTGTATCTCATTAAATTTACTCATCTACTCATTAATAACGTGGAACTAAGGACATCGGACAAAGAATACTCAAACGTTATTAAAATGTTAACGTTTTTTGCACTTATTAAAACTGCATTGTGTGATAGAAAATTGTCCAAAAACAGACATTTTTTAGGCTTATTCCAACTACAATTATCAGACCGAAGTTTAGGTTTGATAAAAAGTTAACAATCAATTACCTGTGTATTAAAGACTGTTTGAAATTATTTTTTGATGAATATGAAATGTGTTTTCATTTCCGAAAAAAATAAAAAACGCGCATGTAGCAAAGGAATCTATTTTGATTTTTCCTATGCTATATGCGCGTTTTCGCAAAAATGGATTCACAATCCAACATATCACAAACTTATGGTCCTTTAGATGTAATGCTAATTCATGGCAACTTGTCTTGCATTTTCAAAATGCAAGGCAAGTTTGAGCATTACATTTATAGCACTACCCACAAACTTATGGTCTGATAATAACCAAACGTTTTGTAATCAACATATTACCCGTCGAATCACTGATATTGTACAAGTAAGTACCGCGACTCAAATCAGATACATCCAATCGGAAACTACTATCGCCCGTAATGTCAATCGCTTGCCGTTTGACGATGCCCCCCAGCATATTATACACATTGATGTGATACTCGCCGACTTCAAAACCACTTGTCGTGATACTTACGTCATTGACGGCGGGATTAGGAAAGGCAGTGATATCAACTTGTGGCGTGTCGGGCGTTTCCACATCTACGACACTTGAAGGGATTTTAAAGCGAATCGCTTGTGCCGGACTATTGGCAGCGTGTGGTCCGTCATTATCTATTTCAAACTCAATAATCGGTTCTTTGACCATATCATTGAGAAACATAATCGTCCGAATGGTATCAGCACCAAAGCCTTCCAAGCCCAATGCCTCCAAATCTTGCCAACCCAAGAACGGCAACTCTGCCATGCCGTTGGTTTGGCGATACTCGGTGCGTACCACGCGCAGCACATCCCAAGTGCCATAAGGCGTCGTGAATGTACCCCAGCCATCAGCCACATAATCCACCGTAGCAGCCACATCCAAGATAGCAGAATTGACCACGGTAGTAATACCCGCAACGGTCACTTCCAAATTAGCATTGATAAGTTCCTCATGAAAAGCATAGGTGTCCATATACGTATCGCCGTAAGTCATCCCCGAAGGCAACACCGTATAACTTGGGTCAAATGCCACAGACAGTTCCAAATTCTCCACAATATCAATCGGCGAACCGTAATAACCTAAAAGTGTCAAACCGTCCGCATCATGCTTATAATAACCTTCACCGCCGAAAAACGGACCAATCATATCTGCATCCGGGAAACTATCTGTAACCGTACCTTCCGATACATCTTTATAATCCCTGACCTGCATTTTTTCTATCTGAATCAGGTTAAATTCCCAATTTTTATTTTCGCCTGTTTCAAGTCCATAATCAGGATTGTCGTACCAAAACTCGGTAGAATCAATACCGATATACAGTTTGTCGCCGACTTGCGGGATATGCCCCGTTCCCAGCGTGATTTGTGCCTGCATCGCAAAGCTCAAACCTACATATAATCCAAGTAGTAGTAGTTTTTTCATATTGAAAAATAAATGAGTAAATGATTAGATGAGTAAATGAATAAATGTTGAAAATACGCAGTAAAAACATTTACTCATTTCATCATTTACTCATCTACTCATTTAAGATTGGTCAATTATAGTGCCATCTGCTTTTAATTTCTTGTTAATGGGGTCATTTTTTTATGACTTCAAATGTAATGGATTAGGTAAGATTTATTGGGTTAAATTAATGAATGTCAACATGAAAACATATGTTAAATTTTTGAAAATGTGTTTGAGAATTTTGGAAAAAAAAAAAAACGACATATCTTGCAGCTGAAACAAAATAAAACAAAACAAAATTTGACACAAAAAACGGTTTGACCCATATTCAAGCACCTTTATAAAAGACGGTCTTACCAAATATTTTTCGATTATATCAACATTCAAAACGCTATGCCTATGGTAGCAGCGAAAGTACGCTTGTACGCCTATGCGTATGAGCAGGAAATCGCATGAAAAAGAAATGCCGTGTGCTTTTGGCGAAGCAACACGGCAAAAAATCATTGCAGACCGAAATTAATGGGACTGCAAATTTTGTTAACAACGTAAACTTATTAAAATGAATTTGAAAAACCTATTTTTCCTGACCATTATTTGTTGGTCATTAGGTATTATGGCATGTGAGCCTGACCCACCCACCGAACCCGAAACACTCAACTA
>CALHBW010000329.1 GCA_937930625.1 uncultured Saprospiraceae bacterium
GCAGAATGGGAGCAAATCATCAAAGACGTTGAGAACGCCGGGGCGGATGGTATCGAACTCAATTTTGGTTGTCCGCATGGCATGTGTGAGCGTGGTATGGGTTCGGCGGTCGGGCAAGAACCCGAAGTCCTCAAGACCATTGTAGAGTGGGTCATGGAAGCTGCGAATATTCCTGTCATCACCAAACTCTCGCCCAATATTTCGCACATCGTTGACCCCGGATTGGCGGCGGCACAAGGCGGTACCGATGCCATTTCCCTCGTCAACACCTTCAAAAGTATCATCGGTATCGACTTGGACGAATACGCACCCTATCCCGTCGTCGATGGTGCGGGTACGAATGGCGGTTACTGCGGTCCGGCGGTCAAGCCCATCGCCCTGCACATGGTCAAAGACCTCGCACAACACCCTGACATTCAACACGTTCCCATAAGCGGCATCGGCGGTATTGAGACTTGGCGCGATGTCGTCGAATTCATCCTGCTTGGCGCATCTTCCGTTCAAGTCTGTACGGCTGCCATGCACTACGGCTTCGGCATCGTCCGCGAAATGGAAGCCGGACTCCGCCAATACATGGACGAAAAAGGCTTCAACACCATCTACGACTTTGTCGGCAAAGCCCTTCCCAACGTCAAAGAATGGAAAGACCTCAACCTCGAATACCAAGTCAAAGCCAGCATCAATGCCGACAAATGTATCGGCTGCGACCTCTGCTACACCGCCTGCGAAGACGGCGCACACCAAGCCATCGCCCTACCCACCGACGGCTCAAGAATCCCCAGCATCATCGACGAAAACTGCGTCGGCTGCAACCTTTGCGCCCTCGTTTGTCCCGTCGAAGAGTGCATCACAATGCTACGCACCGACGACGGCAGCAAGCACAAAACATGGGGGCAACTCACAGATGCCAAAGGCATTCCCGATTCATTTAATGACAAAAGATCTGGCGGACTTCACCACGAAGTGCCGACTGTCGCGGATGCGTTGAAAGTGAAAAACCCGAAGCATTATGGCGTCACGTAAAACGATTTTGCAAATCGTTCCCCTAAAAAAGTGTCGATAGACACGCAACATTTGGTAGCCCCAAGTTTCAACTTGGGGAGAAAAATTTTCCCCTAAATCAGAGTACCATAGGTACGGTACATCGTTCAAAACAAACGCGATTAAATACCCTTGTCTGACATTTCAAAAATGTCCGACAATTCAGTCCACCCAAAAATGTAGAGAAAATTCATGAATTTTCTCTACATTTTCCCTACAAAACAAACAATTATCAACGCGATTTTTTTTTATTTTTTTATGGAAAAAACGCTTGACCCGTACCGACGACTTTAGCCGTCGTGGGAATCGGTTTATTTGACGGCTAAAGTCTTCAGTACAGGGCTTAGCACGATGCCAAAAATACTCAGTAGTGCATTTTTGAATTTACTTTACTTGGCGCACTACTTTCTCGCTAAATAAGGTTTGGATATCGAATGTTGAACGACCTTTTTTGGCTTTTCCCCGACAACTTATGTAGTATCGTTAAATTTGGAAATATCCGATGAGTGAGTTTATCGAGAATCTAAAAATCAACGCAGGTATTTTGAAGTTGTCGGTCATTAATAAGAACAGTATATATGCAAAAGCTGAGTTTATGGGTTATATTATTGCTAATACTTGGATGCGGAGTGTCAGATGAAGTAAAAATCAAAGATACGAAAGAAGCATTCAAAAAAATTGAGTTCGATCATCGAATTTCTGAGAATATAAAGGAGATAAATAATCTCAACGAATTGATAATTTCAAATAGAGATAGCATTCTTTTACATAATGGATTAAATTTAATCGGAAACCGGAGAAATCCAAGAAAAGAAAAAATAACTGTTTTTGTCAACTCACTTCATCAAAACCTTCCTTATAATGTAGCTTCACAAATGAAAATAATATTGGATAAATTACCAAAAAAAATGATTTCTGCTACAACCATATATAATGATGGTAATATTATCTATAGCATAAAACCAGAAAAAGTTCAACAAAAACCATTGAACTATAGAGTACAGCATAGACTAATTTATGGTAATAAAAAATCAACAAATAGTCAACTTCGTTCCGTTTTAGATGCCTTAAGTAAAGAAACTTTTATTGGCCACTATCAATACTATATAAAGGTTGAACCATATAATGGATGGTAAAAAAGCAAAATCAAAGTAATTCATTTTTAGCGAATCATATATTTTTATTGTTTTAGATTAAAAAGTATTAATAACAATAATTATAACGCAAAAATCATGATAAATACCCCGCGTTCGGATTCATTCAAAATTCAATATTAATTCATTCAACATTAATTTATGATACAAACAATCGGCAACTATATCAACGGCAACAAAATCTCCTCAAACGGTTCATCCATGCCCATCACCTCCCCACATAATCCTCCAAACGCACCTTCCGAATCGTCAAATACGCACCTTCCAAATGGTCAAAATCATTATCCGTAGTCACCAATACAAAATCCA
>CALHBW010000330.1 GCA_937930625.1 uncultured Saprospiraceae bacterium
GACACGCGATGCAGAGTTGTATATTGATGATGAGTATTCGGGCGATTTGTTGAAGAAAATTAAGGAAAGTATTCATAAGCGGAATGTTGGTCCTGCCACGCGCTTTGTGTATGACCGCACGATGCCACAGCGTTTTTTGGAATTTTTGATGGCGGTTTTTTCTTTGAGTGAAGATGATTTATTGCCCGAAGGGCGGTATCATAATAATTTTGACTTTTTTAGTTTTCCTGATTTTGGGATGAAGCAACTCCAATACACCCCTCTCCCACCCCTCGCTAAAACCTCGCTCGAAAACGACGATTCTATTTTTGAAAATATCGAAAAAAACGACCAGCTTTTCCTCTATCCTTACCACTCTTACGATTATACGGTACAATTTTTTGAGGAAGCCGCACAAGACCCCAATGTGACGCACATCAAAATCACACAATACCGCGTAGCCAGCAAATCGCGTATCATGGATGCCCTGATAGCCGCCACCAAAGCAGGCAAACAAGTAACCGCATTTGTAGAAGTAAAGGCGCGATTTGATGAAGCCGCAAACTTGGCTTGGGGCGAAAAACTCGAAAAGGCAGGGGTGCGGGTCTTGTATAGTTTTCCCGGCTTAAAGGTGCATTGTAAATTGGCAATGGTCACGCGCCTGACAGACGGTGGCTTGCGAAATTACTGCTATCTCAGTACCGGAAATTTCCATGAAGGCACCGCCAAAATATACAGCGACCATTCACTGATGACAACCGATGAACGCCTGACAGGTGAGGTGGCGCGTATTTTTTCTTTTTTGGAAACGGTAAAACCGCCTACGCACACCTTTGAGCATTTGATGGTCGGGCAGTTCAACCTGCGTTCTACGATTACGCAATATATCGAAAATGAAATCGCTTATGCCAAAATCGGCAAGAAAGCACGTATTGTCTTCAAAATCAACAGTATAGAAGACCAAAAAATCATTGAAAAACTATACGAAGCCAGTGAAGCGGGCGTTAAGGTAAAAATTATTTGTCGCGGTTTGTGTTGTCTTGTACCCGGCGTAAAAGGTAAAAGTGATAATATTTCCATTATCAGTATCGTAGATAGATTTTTGGAACATACACGAATTTATTATTTTTTGAATGGTAAAAACGAACATATTTATCTCTCCTCTGCTGACCTGATGACACGCAATCTCAGCTATCGCATCGAAACGGCTTTTCCGGTCTACGATAAAGCTCTTCGTAAAGAAATTACCGACTTTCTGAATCTTCAATTGAGTGACAATACCAAAGCCCGTATCATAGACGGCAAACGAAATGATACCTACCAAACTGAACTTTCTGACCTCAATATACGTTCTCAAATCGAACAATATTATTACCTCAAAAGAAAAGAAGAAAATGAACGCCAAAAACAAGAAGCAGACGAAGATTTGAAAAAAGAGTAGTTACAGTTTCTTTTATTAAAAAAACCCCTTAACTTTGTGCTTCAAATATTGTTTTACTGTTGTACTGCTTTATTGTTTTTTTGCTTTGCAAAAAATAAAAACAATAAAGCAAGATAATAATAAAAATCGGTCTCGTAGCTCAGCTGGATAGAGCAGCTGACTTCTAATCAGCAGGTCGCAGGTTCGAGTCCTGCCGGGATCACTAAAGCCTTGTAAGTCTTTGATTTGCAGGGCTTTTTTTATATACATGCACGGACAGGAATGTCCTTGTTACGATTTCTCCACTATCTTTATTTCCTCATCTGTCAAATCGTAGAGCGTATATACCATACGGTCAATTTCTGCATCGGTACGGTCTATCTCCGCTTGGAGGGCTTGTATTTCGGTTTTGTATTGGTCAAAATATTCCTCCCATTCGTCTTGGTCGGATAGGGAAAGTTTGGGGACTTTTTGCTTTTTCAACTCTGCCAGCAAGGTTTTGAAATCGTACTCCCAAAAACGACTTAGCTTTTTACTCACCTTGTCGATTTGCTCAAAATTGCTGTGGAGACGGCGGAGGAAACGGGTAGATAATTTGCGTAATTCTTCCGAATGATTGAGCAGCTTATTTACTTTATCTGTAAACTGAATTTGAGTATTTTCATCCGCAGATATTATGGGTAATTTGGCGAGATACACCTTCTTGACTTCGGCAAAAAGTCGCCCTTTCTCTTGTGCCGTATTTCGATAAATAATTTTGAATAATTTGCTGTTTAATAGTGCTAATAAATATCTCAATTTGAATTTATTATTAATCAAACCAATATTATACACATTATTTAAATTTATTTTTTGTTGATTATCAATTGTGCCAAGCGGACGGTCGGCAGTTTGTCGCAAAATAATTTTTTCATCATCAAAAAACGGTGCGCTCTTGCGCGGTTCTGCCAACCATTTTCCATAACTCAAATACATCTCTACATCACGTACAAAACCATAACGATGAAAATCTTTACCAATTACACAGGGCAAATAAGTGTCATCTATTTTTTCGGAAGATGTAAATACTTTCTGTTTGACTGTTTCGGCGGTTTGTTTGGGTTCGCCTTTGCCTTTTTGATAGGCTTTTATGCCAACAATGATGTGTGCAATATCACCTAATTTTTCGGCATCTTTAAAACGGTTCACATCAAGGCTATTTCCATTCAAGAGATAAATACCATCGTCTGATAGGAGTTCATCGTAAGTTTTAAATCTTGAAATAATTGGTTCATCTTGCTCATTGAAGCATATTTGCACATAAATATCAGATTTATCGTTATTCGTTTTTTTGGTAATCCATGAAACGGAATCCCCTATTTCAGCATCTTCAAAAACCTCATAGGCGTATTTGGTAATGGCAATTTGTTGGTACTGTTCCAAAAAAGTTCTCAACTTTCCGAAGTAATGTTGGTAGGTAAATGTGGCAGGCGTAATATAGCCCAACAATCCAGCCGAATTAAGTATGTCCATTCCTTTTTCATAAAATAAAACATATGTATTGACCTGATATTCAAATGTTTCATAACGATTCAGTAAATATTGCTTTACCGACTCTTCCAATTCAGCCCCATAAGGCGGATTCCCCACTACCACATCAAATCCCCCATTCTCAAAAATAGTTGCGAATCGTTCCTCCCATTTAAACGCCAAATCTCTGGCAATATCGGTATCGTCAATCAGCGAATTACCGACTTGAATATTTTGGTCGAGTGCGGTGAGTTCGCT
>CALHBW010000331.1 GCA_937930625.1 uncultured Saprospiraceae bacterium
GATAATCAATAAAATTAGTGGGTACAAAAACGAATCGCACCCGTCGTCTGACATTTTGAAAATGTCCGACGACTTACGCTCATCCTCCAATTTCAATGCAAGACGATTTACAAAATCGTTTTACGTTCCACTAAATTCCTATATGAGCCAAAAATGATTTTCAACGAAAACAAATAATCAAGTAAAAACATTTACTCATTTCATCATCTACTCATTTACTCATTCGATTGTTTTACTCCGCTTATTCAAAGTAATCACCAATACCCCAAAGATAACAATAAACGTCCCCACCCACTGCCATCCACTCAATCGTTCACCAAGAAAAATATAAGCTAATATAATTGTAGAAATCGGTCCAACGCTACTGATGATTGCTGCATGACTTGCTCCGATAATCCGAATACCGCCCGTCACCAGAAAGGAAGCAAGGACAGTAGAAAATACACCCATGATAAAAGCCAAGATGTAAATTTCCTTTTGAAAATGAAATAAAGCCAAATTGTAGGCAATTAAATGGTGCAGGATAATGGCAATACAAGCTGCCGTCATTGCCAAAGAATTGTATTGAAGCGTACCCATTTTTTTGAGCATCTGCCCGCTACCTATCACGTAAATGGCATAGCCAAATGCCGCAACGAAAATGAGCGCACTACCGATAAGTACGCTGCCGCCATCTGGTAATTTGAAGTTTTCAAACAAGGCAATGCCTGTGCCTACATAGGTGAGAATGAGCGCGAAAACTTCCGTCCTTTTGATTTTTCGATTCAAAAATAAGGCAGCAATCAAAACCACCATCGTCGGGTAAGTAAACAAAATAACCCTTTCGAGACTCGCCGTAATATATTGTAAACCAATAAAATCTGCCAAACTTGCCACATAAAACCCCGACATCCCAAATGCCGCAATCATCGCCCAATCGCGTTTTTTGAGTTGGATTTTTTCAGTACTTTTTTTATTGGAAATGTAAGCAACCGCAATAAAGAAGGGCAAGGAAAATATCATCCGCAAAGCCATCAAAGATACGCTGTCTATTTCGTAGCGATATGCCAACTTTACCATCACCGCCTTAGCAGAAAAGCATATCGAACCTAATAGAACGAGTGTAGCACCGACGATATATTGTTGGTTATTTTTCATTGTCCGCAGTCGGTCAGTCCGCAGTCCGCAGCTAATATGCGAGACTAATTCACGTTAAAACGGCGGACTGCGGACTGACCGACCGCCGACCAATTACAAATGAATACAAACATTCTTAGCTTCAGTGAAAAATCGCAGTGCTTCCCAACCACCTTCGCGCCCGACACCTGAATTTTTCGTACCACCAAAAGGCGTCCGCAAATCACGCGTCAACCAAGTATTTATCCAGACAATACCGGAATCTAATTTTTCTGCCATGCGTTGTGCGCGTCCGATATTTTGTGTCCAGACGGTCGCCGAAAGTCCGTATTTTGTACTATTGGCATAGGCGATGACCTCTTCCTCCGTTTCAAAAGGAATGAGTGTCACCACCGGTCCGAAAATTTCTTCCTGATTAGTCCGGCAAGTTAGGCTAAGACCTTCGATGACAGTGGGTTCAACGTAATATCCTTTTTCAAATTTGGGCACATCTACCGCCTTGCCGCCGCATAGAATCGTACCGCCTTCTTCTTTGGCAAGGTCAATGTAATCCAATACTTTTGATTTGTGTGCAGATGAAACGACTGCCCCTTGGTCGGTTTTTTCTGAGAAAGGATTCCCGACCACGAGTTTTTTCACTCGTTTTACAAATTCATCTTTAAATACTTCATAAAGATGCTTTTCAATAAAAATACGCGAACCACACAAGCAAATCTGACCTTGATTGGAAAAAGAAGAACGTATCGTAGTGGTCATCATTTTTTCAAAATCACAATCTGCAAAAATGATATTGGGGTTTTTGCCACCAAGTTCGAGGGAAAGTTTCTTGAATTTTGGAGCAGCGATTGCGGCGATTTTTTCTCCCGTCTGTGTACCTCCTGTAAATGAAATCGCCTTGACGGAAGGGTTTTCGACGATGGCTTGTCCGGCTTTGTGACCAAGACCGTGTACGATATTGAGTACGCCCGGCGGAAGTCCTGCTTCCTTACAGGCTTGGGCGAGCATAGAGGCAGTCATTGGCGTGATTTCGGAAGGCTTCGCAACGACGCAATTGCCCGCAGCTATCGCAGGCGCGATTTTCCACGTAAATAAATATAAGGGTAAATTCCACGGCGAAATACAACCCACCACACCAAGCGGACGGCGCAGCGTATAGTTAATGGCTTCGCGTTCCATGTGATGCGATTCGGACGAAAAATGAAGAATTGCCGTCGCAAAAAACCGCAAATTGCTCTGTGCGCGAGGAATGTCAATTGTGCGGGAAAGCGTAATCGGTTTTCCTGTATCAGTACTTTCCGCTTTGGCAAATGCTTCAAGATTTTGCTCAATGATGTCCGCAATCCGCATCATAATACGAAAGCGTTTTTTGACACCACAATTGGACCAAGCAGGAAAAGCGCGCTCGGCTGCTTTTACTGCTCTCAGTACGTCACGCTCGTCCGAATCAGGAATTTTGCTATACACTTCGCCTGTTGATGGATTGTAATTGTCAATATAATCACCGGAAATGGGTGGCTCCATTTCACCATATATATAGTTGCGTATCTTCTTGTCTTCGAATTTCATTTTAATGCGTTAATGATGCAATGCTATAATGCGATAATGACAATGAGTGAATGAGTGAATAATTTTGATGTGATTCATTCAAAATTTATTGTCGCATTAACGCATTTCAGCATTATTTATGTAAAAGTAAGATTTTTATGTGATAGGAAAAAGGAAAGGAAAGATTGGTTTCATTGTTTCATGGTTCGATTGTTTAAAGATAATTTTTCGCAAAGCGAAAAAACAATATAACAATGAAGCCATACAACAATGAAACCATTAAAATCTCATACACATACTTCGCTACGGCTGTAACTTAGGATGCTTTGTAGTGTTTTTTTGCGTGGGTATAGACTAAATTTGGGGAGTTGCAACTGGCTTGAGTTGAGGGCATCGTGTTGTGCCTTCAAATTGGTGTCGGTCTGTAAGAGTTCTTCGATGAAGAGATCTTGTGAAGCCGACATTTCGCCGTAGATGTATTGCAGGAGTAATTTTTGTGTAGATTTTTTATCCATATAACAGAACAAGTTTAAGATTAAGTTTAAGTCGAAGTTTAAAATGCGTTTTGCGTTTTTAGTGCTTAGTTTTTCATTAATTTCATCAATCGAATTAAAATTTACTTAAATACATAAGCAAAATTCCAACTCATCAACATAGAACTAAGAACGATAAACAAAGAACCTCAAATTAAACATTGACCATTTCGTTTACATTCACCCTAAAAACAGAAAAGCCCATGCGTTTATTGCATGAGCTTTATTTTATTTTTAATGGTCGATAGTCCGTAGTCTATAGTCCATAGTGAGTACGCGAGACATTATTTCACGTTAGACTATGGTCTATGGACTACTAACTATGGTCTATTTTCGGCTACCCGTCTAAGTTTGCTTGCGAGATACTACTCGTCTGACGAAGGTTTTGTGAAATGTAGTGATTTGTCTCATAAAATATTCGCACTTAATAAAGTGATTCGTCTGACGAGTACCCGCTTTAGGCAAAGTTAAACGGG
>CALHBW010000332.1 GCA_937930625.1 uncultured Saprospiraceae bacterium
TGCGTACTCTGCGTGAATCAGCATTTTCCGAAATTTACCCCGTTTACAGTATAAAACTGAAATTTGGGTTTAGTCTGCCATATAATTTTTATTGTACTACTAAAACAAATTAAAATGCCCCTAATATTTTACACACTCAAACCAATTCAAATGTAATAGGACAGGGATTAAACGGATTTGGTAAATCGTATTACACTTACACTCTTCCCATAGATGGTCGGGTGGTAGTATCAAATGAATGGTTATCACCCGATAGTTTTCAAGTCGCAAGGCATTTTGAAAATGCCTTGCGGCACTATTTTATTTCACCATTTTACCATTCTTATAAGTATATTCCAACTTCACATTTCCCTCTTGGTCGTAGTACTTTGAAACGCCGTCCATTTTACCATTTTTATAATTGGATTCCTCTTTGAGTGTTGTGCCGTCTTCATAATACTTCACGACTTTGCCTTCCAATTGACCATCGACATAATTGCTTGACATCGTGGGTTTTGCATTATTGCCGTAGGTTTCGCTCGGTCCATGCAATTGTCCGTTGGCATAGTAACTTTTCTCTTTCACCCGCGCAAAATTAGGCTTCATTGACACACCGCATTTTTTGCCTTCATGGTAATTGACGACCTCTATAACGGTCTGTTTTACATCATCATGGATAATCCACGCGCCGTGTTTCTGACCATTTAGAAGTGTGCCTTCTTCCATCGTTCTGCCTACACCGTTTTTCTTAATAGCACGTACCAAGCCATTCACGCCCGGAATTGGTGTCGTTTCGTAATCGCCCACATTCACAGGAGTAGCAGCGGTTGTCGTAGCATTATTTGAACTGCCCGAATCACCGCAGGCAAAAAGTAGGAATAAGGGGAGAATATAGATTAGGTTCTTCATAATAAAAACGTAACGCGAGCTTCCAGCTCGCAGTATGAAATGAAATATGGGCAATGCGAGCTGGAAGCTCGCGTTACGCTACAAAAATAACTCACAGATAAAAATATTCAAAATTCACTCATTCAAAATTCACTCATTAAATCATATAAATGTTAAAAATTATGCTGAACAACGCCGCTTCTACGGTCATCACCTGCTGCTTCAAAACTTTCGTTTTTACGATGAATGGTATGTACACCACCAAAATAAAGCGCAGGTTTTGCCCATCGTTTAATATCATCTTGAATGGAAATAGAAGATAAATCTTCCGCCAAATCGGGTTCGAGATTCAGCATAGCATCCACCAAATGCAGGCGCGGTGCATGTACAGCATCATGCACATTTAATTGATAATCAACAAGATAATGAAGCACTTGCAAAATCATTCCCGGAATCCGCCCTGCACCTCCGCTTCCAAGTACAGCCTCTACCCTACCCTGCTCATCCAACAGTATCGTAGGTGACATCATAGAAGTCAACCGCGTGTTTTCCTGCCAACTGTGAAAACCATTTGGCAATAAAGCCGCCTCGCCCAACATATTATTCATCATAATATCCGTACCGGGAACAATGTAGCCGTTGCCCTCACCATTTGAGGTCGTGACGGCTATTGCATTACCATGTTCATCTGCGATACTAAAGTGGGTCGTGCTGCCTCGTTTGCCCGTATCTGCCGTAGTACTTATAAGACCGTATTCAGCAAGTTCGCTTGCCAATTTTTCGGGGTTTTTATGCAAATCATTGATGTAAGTATAGGTATCGTAAAGCTGCCGAACGTGTGCCGCTTCGCGGTAATCGTGATTGATTATCTCTTTCTCCAGCTGCCTCATTCCCAAAGCAATCAAAGCCCCACCCATACTTGGAGCAGGTGTCGTAAGAATAGTTTTGTTCTTATAATTTAATCGTAAGGGAGCAACGATATTGACTTGGTAATTTTCAAAATCTTCGCGGGTGAGTTGACCGCCATTTTGGGCGTAATCTTCTGCGATTTTTCGTGCTATTTCTCCTTGATAAAAAAGTGCCTGACCTTCATGCACCAAATTTTCGATAAAATCTCCCAATTGTGGCATGTACAGATGGCTGCCTTCTTCGAGTAATTTACCGTCTTTATACCAAATCTTTTGTCCTGTTTTATCGACTTCGAGAATAGATTGAAGTATCTGAAAATCTAATGCTTGAAAATCGTCGATATACGCGCCGTTTTTGGCGATTTCGATAAGCGGTTCGGCAAGAATATGAAAAGGAAGTGTGCAGAGTTTTTCGTGCAATGAATATATTCCCGCAATCGCACCGGGAACACCTGAAGCTCCCCTACCGATATGGAAAACCTCATCGGTATTGCCCAAATCTACGGTAACAGGATAAAATTCCAACTCAGATTCAGGACGTTTGCGGCGAGGTGTTTGGCAAAAAAAATCAAAAATAAACGATTCGCCGGATGCAGTCATCACATTGGCAAAAGCCCCGCCGCCCACCGAACTCATACAAGTTTCCGTGGCAAATGTGGCAAAAAGTGCCGCCACTGCCGCATCAAAGGCATTGCCACCTTCTTCAAAAGCCCGCATAGCTGCTTCCGCAGTTTGTGGATGCCCGGCGGCTACGATTCCTTTTGTTTTCGTTTTCATCGGGGCAAATATAATGCTACAATACGATAATGGATAATGCTACAATGTTTTTCTCATTGACGCATTATCCATTATAGCATTGTAGCATTATCGCATTGTAGCATTAATACCCGTTGATGTTAAAAAACACGGTAACTCCGCCCATAAAATAGTAATCATTCACATCGGCTCCACCGCGTTGTGCGCCGTTTTCAAATAATACAGGCTCTTCAAGGAATTCGCCTGTGCGATTAGAGAGCGTAGCAGCAAGATTGCCTCTGCTAGATGCCTCTTGTAGGATTTCAGGGGCAACATAAACCGTACTCACGTCATCCAGATAGTCCGTGAATGTCATACGCAAGCCCATTTCAAATCCGACAGCAAGGTTTTCATTGAGTGCATATTTGACACCGGCACCAAAGGGAAGTGCAAATATCACGCGGTTGTATCTTTGGCTATATCCCGGAATACCTTGCCCCTCTGTACCGAGTGGCTGAAGCTCATGCCATTCCCCTTGATACTCTGTCTTTGGATTGTGATGAGTAGCTGCCGCTCCTAAGAAAACATAGGGCGAAAAAGGCGTGTGCATACCATCCGGGCGGAAACCCAAAATGTTGTATTCCAATCGAAGCCCCAACTCCGAAAGTGTAGAACGAAAGCTTAGATTGCGCTCACGCAAAAGTCCGCTTTTATGGTGCTTATCATTACCACTGATTTGTCCACGGTAAAAACTACCCTTAATCGTCAAATGGTCGATAGGCGCATATCCCGCAAAAAATCCGAAACCGAAACGTGGTTCATGCAATCCAAGACCTGCCGATAAATCGCCTTGATAGTAAGAGATGCCGGAAAAAGCACCGATTTCACCACGTTGGGCATGTGAGGTGTAAGCAAGGAAGGTCAATACAAGTAAAAATAATGTTTTTTTCATAAGTATAAGCGTAATATTTTGATTCATTGTGTCGTCATAGTAGAGAGAATTTATGAATTTTCTTTACCATGATGTTGAAGGATGTCAGGATACAAGAGGTGTTTTGAGGGCGTTTAAATTCAGAAACGTATTTTGACAAAAATTATTCCAACATAAAAAATGATATTTTTAGTTTAATTTTGGGCTTGACCAAAATTTAAGAGTATGTTTAAAGGCTACCCGTCTAAGTTTGCTTGCGAGGTTTACTCGGCAGACGAAGGTTTTTGTGAAATGTAGTGATTTGTCTCATAAAATATTCGCATTGAATAAAAGGATTCGTCTGACGAGTCTTCATTTAGGTAAAGTTAGACGGATAGCCTTTAAATATGCTCTAAACCTACTTTCTGACACACGAAAGTTGCCCGATACCCCGTTTTAAAACGATAATCCGAGTTGTAGGTTACAAATTTCGAGCTACGTATATTTAGCTAACTCGTAACCCGCAACCCGTAACTCGCATCATATGAAAAAAATAATCTTATTTATCGCTACCGTTTTGATTTTTACACAGTGTAAAAAAGATAGCGGTGATTTTGAACTGTCCTATACCACACAGTTTGAAATTCCGGCAGGTATTCCTGCTTTCCCTTTTCAAAATGTAGAGGTAGAAGTTCCCAACTTTAATATTGAGCAGCGGTTTTCTTCAGCAGGATTCACAGCAGATCAGGTTGAGCGCATCAATGCACGTTCTATCAGTTTAGATGTTATATCAGGTAATTCTGATTTTTCTTTTCTCGAACGCGCCATTCTCGAAATTCGCAATCCGCAAGACATTAACGATAAACGCGAAATTGCCTATCTCGAATTTATCCCCAATAATCAAGGCAATAGGCTGGATTTGATTCCGTCATTACCCGATGTAGCGGAGTATATCAAAGACGGCAATTTTATACTCACCTTCAAAATGGCTCCCCGATTTAGTCCCGGACAAACCATGCAGGTGCGGATGTTTTTGAATTTTGATGCTTTTGCTGAATAATGTTATAATGACAATGAAAATGAAAATGAAAATGAAAATGACAATGAAAATGAAAATGAAAATGAAAATGAAAATGACAATGACAATGACAATGACAATAAGTGATTTTTGATGAGTGCAGGACAAATCTTTAATTTTAGTAAAAAAATGCTTTAATGCGAGTTCCGTAATGACTGCTTTAGCTGTCAAATACCTTTCATTTAAACTTTATAATCAATTTTAAATGAATTACTTATATAATATTTCGCGTCATTCACTTGACAGCTAAACAGGGTGGACGGGAACTCCGTAATGACTGCTTTAGCTGTCAAGTAAGTTACTATTTTAATTTGTAATAGTCTTAAAAATAAAAATTTATAAACAATTTTTTATGCCACTTGACAGCTAAAGCAGTCATTACAGTATTCGCGGTCAGCCTGTAAAGCAGTCATTACAGGGGCTTAATTTCCTTCAGTTCAATTTGAAATTAAAGATTTGTCCTCCACCCTTTTTGATTGTATTCATTTACGGTTCAATTCCATAATAGTCTTCGCGTAGCGAAAATCCAATCAAAAATCGCGAAATCAAAAATCACTCAATCATTTGGTTTCATTTTTTTCTATATTGTGATACGAATGTTATCATTACCCAGCAATGACTTATTATAAGTTCATTTCAAAACAAATACAAATATCATAAATTCACATTATGAATACATCGAAACTATTTACCTACGGTATTGTGCTTGTGTTGGCATTATTTTTACAATCTTGTAAAAGTGACC
>CALHBW010000333.1 GCA_937930625.1 uncultured Saprospiraceae bacterium
CGACAGAAATGCGCCGTTATTTTTCTTTGTAAAAGGCTTAAAAAAACTGAGCATAGCCGAGCTATACGAAGTCTTTTTTAAGTTTTTTACAATGGAAAAGAACAAGCATAGCTGTCGAAGTTATTTTGTTTCTTTCACTTAGAGAAAAGTCGATTCATAAATGGCTGGATAAGCCAAATTTCGCATCACTTTTCTACTAATCATTGTGTCACATTTCAATAAAAAGCTTTATTCGGAATACTAAAAACCAACTTAGCTACAAAACGTGACAGGGTAAAAATAATGTCTTACGATTTTTACTTTAGAATTGAGAATGTATAGTTACACAATTAATATTATATTTTAACTTGCAATTAATTCATTTTATATTTTTTAGGAACGCGGCAAAAATAAACTAATTACCAACTCTCAATTATCAATTTGGCGAACATATTGATTGATGTATAAAACTTAACATTCCTATTTGTAAGGATAGAAAATAAATGCAGCTCCTTTGTCTTCAATGATAAATAAACAAATGAATTTATTCGGATCTTTATAGATCTGCTTAAAGTTCTCTAAACCTTCATTTGGAATAATATTTTTTGTTACAAACTCTTCAAGCGTAGAAATATTATACGACCAAAATGTATTGGCTTGTTCTCTTGAAATCAACGAGATACCTATCTCTACCGATTTTTGATACGCGACAAAAATCGGATAATTAGAGACGTCATTATTCATTGTAGTATCTGCTACTTCGCGGAAAACACCGTTATACTTCTGCAATTCATTTTCAAGAGTTTTCACCAATAGAGATTCCTGTGACATTAGTTAGGTAGGTTGTAGGGAAATGAGTCACTTACCAAAAGTACAATTTTAATGCGAATTTAGCAACAAAATATCACTTTTTCAGGCAAATAAATTGAATATAAGATTTTAGATGAGAGACAAGTAATCATCTTACATGCCTGTCTCCCATCTATAGTTTATTTTTTTGAAAGTAAGACAACATTTTCGATGTGATGTGTATGCGGAAACATATCAACAGCTTGTATCTTATCAACTTTATACATGTGTTTCATCAGAGCCAAATCGCGCGCTTGTGTAGCCGGATTGCAACTCACATAGATGAGGCGTGGTGCAGCCAATTCTAACAGAAGATTAACTACTTTTTCGTGCATACCGGCACGCGGTGGGTCGGTAATTACAATATCCGGTTTGCCATGTTTCTCCGCAAAAGAATCTGACAGAATATCGCGTACCAAGCCTGCATAGAAAGTTGTATTCGTTAATTCATTGAGGTCAGAGTTGAGCTTGGCATCCTCAATTGCAGCTTCGATTTCTTCAATGCCTGTGACATGTCCGCAGTCTTTCGCCACAAAACACGCAATGCTACCAATGCCGGTATAAAGGTCGTACACATTTTCTGTACCTTTAAATTCGGCAAAATCAGCAACAATTTGATAGAGTGCAAGTGCTTGCGGTGTATTGGTTTGGAAGAAGGATTTCGCGCCTATTCGGAAACGTACATGTCCCAATTGCTCCTGAATATAAGGTAGCCCACTGTGACATTTTACGTCTTGGTCAAAAATCGTGTTATTTTTCTTTTCATTGATGACATACATCAGCGAGGTGAGGTCGGGGAACTTAGCGCGAAGGTGGTCAAGCAATGCCATTCGTCGTTCTACATCTTCGTAGAAAAAACCAATAATGACCATCACCTCTCCTGTCGTAGTGGTACGCACAAACATTTGCCTCAAAAAACCCACCTGACGCTTGATGTCAAAGAAAGTGTAGTTATTTTCGAGCGCGAATTTACGCACCTCATTACGCACGGCATTCGAAGGCTCGGCTTGCAGGTGGCAATGTTCGATGTCCACAATTTTATCGAAGGCACGCGGACGGTGAAAACCCACCGCATTGAAACTTTCCGGTTCTATTCCTGCATCAATTTCTTCTCGTGTAAGCCACTTTTTATTGGAGCAGGTAAATTCGAGTTTATTGCGGTAGTATTGAGTTGCTTGGGCAGGTAAAATTGGCGGAATTTCAGGAATATCCAGCTTGCCAATACGCGTGAGTGCATTTTTTACTTCCAGCCATTTATGATGCAATTGTGCCTCATAGCTAAGGTGCTGCCACTTGCAACCACCACACACTCCGAAGTGTTTGCAGAAAGGTTCGACTCTATCCTTTGATGGCTGGCGCATCTCTTTCATAAAGCCCTCGTAGTAGCCCTTTCGTTTGCGATATACATTTACATCGACGATATCTCCCGGCACGGCGTCCTTTACAAATACGACGCGATCTTCATGTCGTCCAATTGAAAACCCCTTATCCGCAACGCCTTCCATGAGGACGTTTTCCAGTATGATTTCTTTCTTTTTTTTCTTTGCCACTTTGTTTCTTGATTAGTGATTGGTTAATTGGTGATTAGTCATTTCGCGGCGCGAAATGACTTTTTGATATCAGAAATAAAGTGCAAATTTACGTTTTTTAAATCATTATATTTAATGCGATTTTTGATGGGTGCAGGACAAAACTTTAATTTTAGTAAAAAATGATTTAATGCGAGTTCTGTAATGACTGCTTTACAGGGTGGACGGGAACTCCGTAATGACTGCTTTAGCTGTCAAGTAAATTATTATTTTAATTTTTAATAAACTCAAAAACAATAATTTATAAATATGTTTTTCATTTCACTTGATAGCTAAAGCAGTCATTACAGTATTCGCGGTCAGCCTGTTTAGCTGTCAAGTATTTTTTTATTTAAATTTTATAATTAATTTAAAATGAATTATTTATGCAATGTTTCTTGTTATTCACTTGACAGCTAAAGCAGTCATTACAGGGTCTTAATTGCTCTCAGTTCAATTTGAAATTAAAGATTTGTCCTGCACCTTTTTTGATTTGGGGATTTTTGATTTTTGATTGAATTTTACTTCGCAAAATTTCTAACATAAAATTCACGCAACGAATCAATCAAAAATCAAAAATCTCTAAATCAAAAATCCTCCCATCACTCAACTTTCTCCATTCCCCGCAGATGTTTATCCAGAAACGTTACAATTTTACCATAACCTTCTATTTCGTTTTCTTTCTTTCTAAATCCATGCCCTTCATCCTCGAAAATAACATATTCGACAGGTACACCATTTTTTTCAACGGCTTCTACGATTTCGTCCGATTCAACTTGCAATACACGCGGGTCGTTTGCACCTTGCAATACCATCAGAGGTTTCGTCACCTTATCGGCATGAAATAGTGGCGAGATATTGTACAGACGCGTAGAGTCAGCACTGTATGGGTCGCCGATTTCTTTGTACAATGATTCGCGGAACGACTCCCAATACGGCGGAATCGACTTGAGGGTACGCAACCAATTGGTCACACCAAAAATATTGACCCCGACCTCAAATTCTTCCGGTGCAAAAGTCAAGGCAGCCATCGTCATATAACCACCATACGAACCACCGATGATGCCGATTTTGTCTGTATCAATGTAGTCCAGTGTTTGCAAATATTTTTTACCATAAATGCAATCTTTCAGGTCTTTATCGCCATGATTGAGGTCATCCATTTTGTGGAAGGTCTTGCCGTAGCCGCTACTGCCGCGATTATTGACAGCAAGCACCGCATAACCGTGATTGACCATATATTGTATCAAAGCAAAATAACCGGCGCGCGACTGCCCACCCGGACCACCGTGTACCCATACGAGCGCGGGGACTTTATTGTCTGCCGAAGCCTGCAATGGCTTATAATAAATCGCCGGAATTTCTAATCCATCAAAAGATTTGTAGCGTACCACTTCTGCATTAACAAGGTGGTCAGGATTGATGTCGGGATTGAGGGTATTGGTGAGTTGTTTGATTTCGCCCGTCTCAAAATTGTACAAATACAAGTTGCCGGGAGCTTTGGATGAACCCACTGAAAGACGCGCAAATTTTTCACTATCCGAAATCGAAATTGACGTAATATTGCCTTTTACATCCGGGAAAGCAACAGGTTTTCCTGTCTTATTATTGGTGATTCGGAGGGCGGTTTTGCCATCTTCATTGATGCCTGTTACGCGATAAGTTTCATGCTCCGAAAGGTAGCTATACCACACATCCCAGTTGGTTTCAAAAATCTTTTCGCGCTCACCTGTAGCGATGTCGTATTTGACGAGATAAGTAAATTCGCTACCTTCATTTGTCATGTAAAAGAATGATGTATTGTCGCGGCTAAAGCCCGATGCACCATACGAACCCGGACTTTCAGGATTGGAGATTTCGGTACGTTCTTCCGTTGTACGATTGTACAAATAAAGGCGATTGGAACTTGTCGTGACACTCTCGCTCAATGCGATGATTTTTTCATCGTAAGACATATCGTTAAAGTTGATACCGTCTTCATTTTTGTAAAGCATTTCGCCTTTCCATTCGCCCACATTCATTTTATATACATCAAAATACTGTGGGTCGCGAACATTGGAGCCGTAATACATGCTTTTTTTGTCGTCGCTCCAACCATAAAAGCTGGCTTTTTCCTCTTCGCCGGGCGTCAAATCTTGGGTTGTGCCATCGGCTTTGAGCAGGTAAAGGTGCGAGATTTCGTTACCGCCTTTATCTGCCGAATAAAGAATTTCGTCGGTACCGGGTACGTAATCATTTGCAAAAAATGATTCTTTCCCTGAGTCGGTAATAACGCGTTGTTCGCCTGTGGCAAGGTCGATTTCATACACATTATAAATGCCGGATTCATTGCTGCTGACAAGCAATTTTGTTTCGTCATTTGAGAATGCACCGCCACCGACTTGTTTGTTTTCGTAAAATTGTTCGATGGTGTATCGTTTGACTTTTTTAGCGGTAGGGAGTGCTTCTTTGGTGATTTCTTCTGTGGTCGAATCGGTTGTTTTACAGGCAAATATGCCCATCAACAATCCGCATAGCAAGAAAAGAGTGAACTTAGTTTTCATATGTATATTTTTCATAAATTAAAATAATTACCAAATTACAAAAGCAAATATTTAAAATTACAAAAAATAAGATAAAACTACGTTTTTAAACGACTAAATATCAGGATTTTTGATTGAGTGATTTCTGATTTTTGGCTCATCTAGGAATTTAGTGGAACGTAAAACGATTTTGTAAATCGTCTTGCATTGAAATTGGAGGATGAGCGTAAGTCGTCGGACATTTTCAAAATGTCAGACGACGGGTGCGATTCGTTTTTGTACCCACTAA
>CALHBW010000334.1 GCA_937930625.1 uncultured Saprospiraceae bacterium
CGTACCGGAGCGCATTCCGCGTTCGTGACCGCCGCCGTCCATTTGTGCGGTGACTTTGACACGCGGATTTTTGCGGCGTACATAGAGTGCGCCGATGCCTTTGGGTCCGTACATTTTGTGTCCTGTGAATGCCATCAAATGGATGCCGAGTTCTTTGACATCCACCGGAATTTTGCCGACTGCCTGTGTTGCATCACTCATAAACAAAACGCCGTGCTTCTTGCAAATCTCCCCAATCTTTTTCATTTCCTGAATCACGCCCGTCTCGTTATTCGCAAACATAATAGACACTAATATGGTATTGTCTTTTATGGCTGCTTCGAGTTCGGCGAGATTGACGCGTCCTTTGCCATCTACTTCGAGGTAGGTGACTTCTGCGCCTTTTTTCTCTAAGGCTTTACAGGTGTCAAGTACAGCTTTGTGTTCGGTAGTGGTCGTGATAATGTGATTGCCTTTGCGGGCGTACATTTCATATGCGCCTTTGATGGCAAGGTTGTCAGATTCAGTCGCGCCCGAAGTGAAGATAATTTCCTTTGAGTCGGCATTGATGAGGGCGGCGATTTGCTCGCGGGCATAATCAACAGCTTCCTCGGCTACCCATCCGAAGGAGTGGCTGCGGCTGGCAGCATTGCCATGTTTTTCGTAAAAATATGGTATCATCGTATCCACTACACGCGGGTCGGTGGGTGTGGTGGAATTATTGTCGAGATATATCATTTTCGTCATGTGTACCGGTATTGTTGTGTTGTCGTGTTGTTGTGTTGTCGTTTTTAATTTTGCTTTGTAAAATTCTAAAATTCGTACATACACAAGCACTCACTACATGATTTTATTTAGATTTCGTCTAATTTCTGGAAAGGGTCTGCAAAGGTAACGTTTTTTTATGGAAAAAGTTTGAGAAAAATTAATGAATGAATGATGAATTTTGAATGAATGAATCGCAATGAGACAATGCTTTCAGAAGACAATAGGATAATGAGGAAAAACATTGTATAATTGTCGCATTTTAGCATTGACGCATTGTGATTCATTCACATGAATTGACTACCTTTGTTTATGATACATTATTGAGATATTAAATACGGCATTTTTTTTGCTGTCACAAATTGCTCAAAATATTTCTGCGTTCTTTGTTCGTTGTGCTTCGTTAATTCAAGTGAAACTTAACGCCGAACCAAGAACGAAGTACACAGAACTCATTTCCCTCCCAAAATCCATATCAATTTATCAACATGAATATTCGTTATATTTTACTATTTTTCACGATAGTTACAGCTTTTTTTGCTTGCAAAAAATTTGAAAATATCAGTACCGACGAGTGGCAACCTGAAGTGGCTTTCACTTTGTTCAATTCGACGGTAAATACGGTGGATTTGTTTGAAAATTTTGTCAATTCAGGCGATTTGCTAATCGACCAAGACCAACAAATCACACTTGTTTATCGTGGCGGCGGTTATGCTATCGAAAGCCGGGATGTTCTAGACCTCATTCCCGATGTCAGTTTCCCGATGATTGATACGTTTATGAAATTGCCCTATCCTATTCCGGAAGAAATTCGGATAGATTTTATCAGAGCCAAAAGCGGTATGATGCAAATCAGTACAGGAAATACGTATTCTGAGCCGCTCGAATTTATCTTTACCGTGCCGGAAGCTACCTTAGATGGTGTACCTTTTAGCAAAACTGTCACGATTCCGGCTGCGGGTAACGGGCTGCCGATTATACCTTCCTTTGCCGCTTACGACCTTTCAGATTACATCCTTACGCCCCAGAGCGATTCGATGATATTCCAATATACAGCAAGGCTTACGCAGTCAGATTCTTTGATAGTACTTGACTATGTATTGGTTGATTTTCAAGACCCCGTTTACAGCTACGCACAAGGCTTCTTGGGAACGGGAACCTTCTATGTACCCTTGGATTCGATTGAGATGGATTTATATGAATATTTCACGATGGGTGATGTGTTTTTTGAAGAACCGCGAATGACCATTACAGCTCGTAATTCCTTTGGATTTCCGATGCGTACTTCATTTAATGTACTGAATGCTATTACGATAGATGGTGAAGTAATTCCATTTGGAAATCAAATATTTACGGATGGTATTGACTTTAACTATCCCACTATAAACGAGGTGGGCGAGACAAAAGAAACAGTCGTTACCATCACACGCGATAATTCTAATATCGAAAATATTATCGGACAACCTATTATTTATTTTGAATATGACGCACAGGTTAATTCTAATCCCGATAATGACGATTCTATTATTAGTTTTGTAACGGATACGAGTAATTTTTACTTAGATGCAGAGGTCGAACTGCCGCTATATGGGCGTGTGGATGGTTTCTCTGTGAATGATACATTAGAATTTGCACTAGAAGAGAATTTTGACAATGTAGGTGATGTAGAATTCAAACTGGTTACGGTCAATGAATTTCCTGCCGATGTGGAATTACAGGTTTTATTTGCAGATGAAAATTATAATGTAATAGATAAATTGTTGGATCCGGCAGAGCAGCTTTTTGCCTCATCACAAGTAAACGCGGCAGGTGAAGTTACAGAACTTGCAACAAAAGAAACGTACATTCCACTTAGCAGAGACCGTTTTAATAACATTACTCAAAATGCTAAATACATGTTTGTACGAATAAATATTTGGTCATTTGATAGCGGTAGTACTTCTGTCAGAATTTTTGAAGATACTCAAGTAACGGTTAAACTGGGAGTTATTGGTACAGTGATGCCTTAGTTATGAAATTTGGAATTTTTTGGCATGTTTAGAATTGCAGTTGACACTTTTGTTTTTACATTAAATTAATGTAAAATGTAAAATAATAAATGTAAAATGTAAATTTGTATAACGCGAGCGAACGCGAGACATTTCTTATTTTATTGATTTTTAATTTTTTAAATAATAAAAAAAACACAAATGTATTGTACACGTACTACAAGCACTTTTACATTTTAAATTTGATATTTTACACTTTACATTTTACATTTCAAAAAAGTGTCAACTACTTTTCCGGCAAATCTAAACATGCCAATTTTTTACATGTTCATCCAAATAGTTGACACTTTTTTTGACATGTAAAATCCCGTCATTCGTCGGGGCAATTTATAAAGGTGCTTGTAGTACCTGTATAATATATTTTTATTTTTTATTGTTTAAAAAATTAAAACTCAATAAAATAAGAAGAGTCTCGCGTTCATTCACGTCCTACAACTTTTACATTTTACATTTATTATTTTACATTTTACATTTCAAAAAAAGTGTCAACTATCTTGATGAACTTGTCGAATTTTCGCAAGTGAATTATTTGCTAAATTTACTGAAAAAACGTAATTTTAAAAATGAACCAATGGCAGCTCAAAAACGCTATGTGTCTCTTTTATCCGATTTTGGATTCAAACGTATCTTTGGAGACCGGGCAAATGTGAATTTCCTCAAAATGATACTCCAAATACTCCTCAATTTAACCGAACCTATTGCGGAAATTTCTTTTGATGATACCGTAAAAACACCCGAATATAGCGACTATAGAGGTGCAATACTTGACTTTTACTGTATAGATGGAAAAGGACGCAACTTCATTGTAGAAATGCAACGCACCAAATTAACAACGTTCATTCATCGGTCTAAATTTTATACCTATCTTCACCTCAATGAAATGATAGAAAAAGGAGGAGAGATGAGATTCAATAAATTGCGTCCCATTTACGCAATTTCCATTTTAGATGGTGTAGCATTTCCAAACTCTTCCGAGTTCCACCAATTCGCCTGCCTACGCAATCAGCACGGTGAATTGATTGATGACCAAATCATGCACGTCCTCCTCGAACTCGGCAAATGGAACAAAACCGAACAGGAAATCGTTAGTAATTTAGACATACTCATATTGCTTATGAAATTTACAGATACCGCAACCGTAGATACACCCACACCCAAAATACTCACCGAAACAGAGTGGGCTGCATGGGTATTAGATAAACTCAAGCAAGATAATCTAACCAGAGCAGAACGGTTGTTTTACAGAAAAGAGCAAGCGAAAATCGGATATATAAAAGGTATAGAAGAAGATGCTGCCGAGGCAAAACTTCAACTTGCCGAAGCAAAAGCCGAGGCAAGCAAAGAAATTGCAGCAATAAAGGCAGAAGTAAACCGAGAAATTGTAGAAGTGAAGGCAAAGGCAGAAGAAGTGAAAACAGAAGCAGAACAGAGAACTCTTACTGTTGTCACAAATTTATTAAAAGAAGGCACATTCACAGAAGAGAAAATTGCAGAAATAACGAATATTAATATTGACCGAATCCGGGAAATTAAACAACAATTGAAGTAATAATCCCACGCACCACACTATGCACAAATCCGGTTTTGTCAATATCATAGGACGCCCCAATGTCGGTAAATCTACACTGATGAACGCGCTCGTCGGCGAGCGGATGTCTATCATCACTAATAAGCCGCAAACTACGCGCCACCGTATCATTGGCATCGTAAGTGGGGACGATTATCAGGTCGTGTTTTCGGATACGCCGGGTATCATACGCGACCCGTCGTATAAAATGCACAATGCGATGAACCGCTTCGTGGATGGTACATTCAAAGACGGAGATGTCATACTGTTTATGACGGATATGACGGAGACTTATGAAGATGACGACCCGATTTTTGAGAAATTGAGGCGCGCGGATGTTCCCGTGTTTTTACTTATTAATAAAACTGACCTCGCCAAACCCGAAGAGATTCTCCAACTCATTCAAAAATGGGATAAACGCTTCAAATTTGCCGAAATATTTCCCATTTCTGCCCTCAACCAACATAATACGCCTCAATTATTCGAATGGATTCTCAAAAACATGCCCGAAGGTCCGGTCTATTATCCCAAAGACCAATTGACCGACAAGCCGGAGCGTTTTTTTGTTTCTGAAATTATTCGAGAAAAGATTTTATTACATTATAAACAAGAAATTCCGTATTCTTGCGAAGTCGTTGTGGATAGCTTCAAAGAAGACCCAGACAAACCCCTCGTCCGCATACACGCAACGATATATGTGATGCGAAAAACCCAAAAATCCATCATTATCGGACACAAAGGCGAGTCCATCAAGCGCATTGGTATCGAAGCCCGAAAAGACATCGAAACTTTTATTGAGAAAAAAGTGTTTCTGGAATTGTTCGTCAAAATTCGCGACAACTGGCGCGACGACGAAAAATCCCTCAAACGTTTTGGATATAATAATTAGTCGATAGTCAGTAGTCCATAGTTGATAGTAATGATAAAATGTGATAATACCACAACATTATTTCATTATAACATTACGGCATTTCAACTATGGACTATGGACTATCAACTATGGACTATCAACTATGAGCGATATTAGAAAAATTGCGATAATGACTTCCGGCGGTGATGCGCCCGGAATGAACGCCTGTGTGCGCGCTATCGTGCGAAGTGCCAGCAGCCATCGTATGTTGATTGATGGTATCATACGCGGGTATGAAGGCATGATAAACGGTGACTTTAAGCCGATGAATCCGCGCACGGTGGGCAATATCATCCATCGGGGCGGTACGATTCTGAAGACTGCCCGAAGTAAAGATTTCAGAACCAAAGAAGGTCGCCAACAAGCCTACGAACAACTGAAAGTCAATCATATAGATGCTGTCGTTGCGATTGGTGGCGATGGTACGTTTACAGGTGCAGATATTTTTTCGGAAGAATTTGGCATCCCATTTATTGGTCTTCCCGGTACGATTGATAATGATTTATACGGTACAGATTATACGATTGGCTTTGATACAGCAGTCAATACGGCGATAGAAGCCGTCGATAAAATCCGTGATACTGCCGACTCGCATGACCGCTTGTTTTTCATCGAAGTGATGGGGCGTGATAGCGGATATATCGCCTTATACACCGGCATTGGCGTAGGTGCAGGAACGATTATGCTGCCCGAAACAGATACGAATTACGATGAATTGGTCGAGATATTGAAGGCAGGTGTCAAACGCAAAAAACTCTTCAATCTCATCATCGTTGCGGAAGGCAATAAAACCGGCGGTGCTTACAAAATCGCCGAAGAGGTGCAAAAACGCTTTGACCATTACGAAACAAAAGTCACGGTCATCGGTCACTTACAACGTGGCGGTTCGCCTACGGCTGCGGATAGGTTGTTGGCAAGTCGCCTCGGCTATGCTGCGGTGGACGCACTAGTCAACGGCGAGAAAAATATTATGGTGGGCATTGTCAATCAGGAAGTCGTCTATACGCCTTTAAATGAAGCGATTACGAAGGAGAAAAAATTAAAGCCGGAATTAGTAAAAATGTCGAATGTATTGGCGCGTTAGAAGATTCTAAGCACCAAAATCAGAATCCCAATTATCGCAAACGTACTTTTCAAAACCATTTTATTGAAAAGTACGTTTTCTTTTTGAGGAAACGTAAAACGATTTTGCAAATCGTTTTTGGTATCATACAGAACGGTTTGCAAAATCGTTCTAGGTTCATCATTGTAACGATTCAACAGAATCACGTCATAAAAACGAATGGTAGTCCTTTAGATATAATGCTAATTCATGGCAACTTGCCTTGCATTTTGAAAATGCAAGGCAAGTTTGAGCATTACATTTATAGCACTACCAAACGAATTACTAATTAACTAATCACGAATCACAGCATATGAATGTTATAGCCAGATTAATAGTCGGCGGAATTATCGCCTTTGCCACCGTTGTTATTTTAGAAAATTCTAAAAAAGAATACGAAAAAGACGCTCGAAAACACCGCGACCGCAACAAAAATAAAGAGAAAGGAAATGAATCGCCGTCGGAGGAATTTACCAATGAATTTAGTAAAGCCAATACGCACGATAAGTATCTTTTCGATTACGAAACGTATGGTGCGCCAAGCTCCAAGCGTAAAATTACGCGCTCTATCAAGGAAATTATCGGCGATTATGAAAAAGCAAAAATAGGCAGAACAGGCGATAGAGATGGCAGACTCGGCAATTATAGCGATAAATATAAAGCCCTTTATTTATTGACCAAAAGTAAAAATGCCGATATTATAAAAGACCTTGAAGTGGCGTATATCGACAAATTTAAAGAGACACTCGACAATACAGAACCCAGCATATTTGGCACAGAAACCATAGACGGTTGGTACTATTTGTATATCGCTGTTGCATAATAATTTCGGAATTATCGGTATTGTTTAGAATCCCAGTTGACACTTTTATCTTCAGATTAAAATAATGTAAAATGTAAAATAATAAATGTAAAATGTAAAAGTTGTAGGACGCGAGCGGACGCGAAATGTTTTATTTTGTTGATTTTTAAATTTTTAAACAAAAAAAATATAAATGTATTGTGTGCGTACTACAAGCACTTTTACATTTTACATTTATTATTTTACATTTTACATTTCAAAAAAGTGTTAACTGCGATTCTAAACATACCAAATTAGCCCCTTACATACAATCGTCCGGTGGCATGGCATTTATCCAATCCCGGATAAGCTCTACACCTTCTACATCTATCACCGAGCGCAATAGTTCGGGCATTGCCACGTCGGGTTCTACGGAGTTCATTCGATAGGTCATAATCGAATTATCGGCATCTCCCGGTACGATACCATATGTAAAACCACCCGAACCTTGCCCCGCAGCAACGGGTTGTTTGCAAATGCCAAGTCGCGTTGGGTCAGTTTCATCATAATTGAGGAATAAACCTGTTGTATTGGCAGGTGAACGTGGATTGTGGCAGTGCGCGCAATTCACGTCTATGTAGGCACGGGCGCGTTCTTCGAGTGTGCCGTCATTCGGATTATCGTATGCAGGTACGCGCGGCGCATCTGCGGGAAAGTCTGCCAAGTAACCCATTGATTTCCACTTATCCAATTGATTCATTGTACCATCTGCATAAGCAAAATCTTTATTGATATTACGAATTTTCGGACCAATCGGATGCGCGACATTATCGCTATTATGGCAGCCTTTACATTCGTTTTTATTCGGAATGAGGTACATCGTGCTACGGTCTGATCCGTCGTAATGTTTCCATGAAACCTCCACCTGTTTGCCCACTACACTAAAGCTCGCTTCCGTTTGCTCATTATTCCAAATATACGAAGCAAACTGCCAAGCCGTATCTTGCCGAATCAGCAGACGCGTTTCCAGCAATCGCCGCCCTGCCGACGGGTCGTTGAAATCATTATCATAATAAAAAGTCTTGATAATCACCGTTCCTACCGGAAAGTCCAATTCTTTGTCGGGATTGTATGCCGTAGTCGTCCCCTCCGGCAGCCAAATAAAGCGTGCTTTGGAGGAATAATTGGAAAATAAAGCCGTATTCAAATCATAAGGCAAAACGCTCGGTTGTGGATTTTGGTCAGCGATATTTCCCGTAAAAAAATTATAATCCGAAAGCTGTTGATAGGGCAATTCGGCAAGATTGACGACGGGCGCATTGGGGTCAATTTCTTCTTTTGAACAGGAAATTTGTACCAACGAAAAATACCCTAATACAAGGGTTAATATAATGAGGAATAAACGATCATTCATATTGTATAATTCAGGTTTTTTAAAAATCTTATCACGAATCAAAGTTACAAAAAATACAATTATTGTAGTATGGATTTTGAATGTGGTGTGTTATCGTAGGATAATATTCTCCTTAAACCATGCCTGACATTCCTCTAAGGTGAGTTTGCCGGAAGCAACTTCTATGGTGAAGTCAAATAGGATATTTTCGTTACTTTCAGGTACGATTTTACCGTCAATTTCCACCTGAATACATGGCTCTCTAAATGGAATATCATTAAGTTCCAAGAAATACAAAGCTGCGGCAAGTCCGGTTCGTTTGTTCCCGTCTTGGAAAACGTGGTTGGTGATAATATTGAACATATACACCGCAGTTTTATCATAAACTTCAAGATATAACGGCGCACCAAACATTTCAGCCTCCACCGCTTCGATGACATAATCCAAAGGACTTTCGTTCAAGATATTGGCAGACGGAACGAAATTACCACCATGTCTTTTCACTGTTTCTCTATTGATGAGAATGATGTCGTTTTTCGTTAAATATTTCATTAGAATTTAGGCTAAGGCTTTGAATACATCGTCATATTTGTCAAAGATTTTATGAATAGTTGTGGTCAACTCCTCTTCACGCTTCGCATCTTCACTTTGAAG
>CALHBW010000335.1 GCA_937930625.1 uncultured Saprospiraceae bacterium
TCGGCAGTACGCGCGATAGCTCCAAAATTTCGTACATCAGTCACGCCATCCAGTACCACAATCAAAGGGGCATCTTCGCGCTCATACAGCATTGGCACCAAGTCTTCCAATTTGTAATATGGAATGATAGACAGCAAACCGATAATGCCCTGATGGTTGCCTTTCGTCCATTTTTGCAGCCGTTCTTTGGGCGCGTATTGAAGCGGAATATCATGCTCTTTGCATAGTGCGCGAACTTCCTTTTCAAATTCGCCGCGTGTACCGCGTTGTAGTAATACTTTATCCAATTCGCGTCCCGCACGTATCGCATCCAAGACGGGATGACGACCATATATGAGTTCTTCTTTCATCTGTAATGATAGTTTGATTGGAGAATCGTGAACTTAATTTACAGGGACTAATTTTGTGGGATGTAATTGATACTGTTTTTGTTTAAATGAAATACTTTGTCGCCTCTGAATTGGTCTGATTTTCCGGTGCTGTACTCATCGGTTAATTCGCTAAATAAGTTGAGTACGTAAGTGTAGGCTTTCGCTTTATTTTGATCTTCCGCATGGGGCTTGATACCATACACCTTATTGGTCGAATAGATTTTGTACCCCAAGTCACTAAAGTCTTGAACGACTTCTTCATTGGGCAGATGATACCGTGATTCGCCACAACTGATGACCGCCGGACAATCAGCGATTCTTTTACGATTTTTCCAGAATTGTCGGTTGTGATTATTGCTTGACCCATGATGTGGCACTTGTGCCAAGTGTAGTTCTTTATCTTGTACGTCTTGGTCTTTTCGCACAATATTATCAAGGCTTTCGCGCGTACAATCAGAGGTGAGTAGCGCGTACAAAGAGGTATTGGTCAGCTTAAATATGGTGGAAATATAGTTCAAATCGGGTTGTGTTTTTATCTGCCCTTTTAGGTATTTATTCAACTTATCGCCCAAATTCGTATAATCGGCTTGTCGTGGATAGATACATTCCAATGAGTAATTTTCGAGTTCAAATTTTATGATTTTGTTGTAAGCCGGATAAATCTCTGCAATTACTTGTCTTTTATATAAAAGATTGACAGTATTCATTAATTCGCTAATGGACTGCCTTTTTCCCATTTGTAAAGTAGTGTTGAAAAACTGTACTTGATAAGGGTGTAAAGTAGAAATGAAGTTTTGGATAACTACATTATTTTTTTCACAATATGCAAATACTTCTTTTGCTCCTGAATAATGATCTTGATGTCCATGTGAGACAATAAAAAAGACAAATTCAAAGTCGTTTTCTATGGCTTTAATCTCGTCTAAAATCGGGTTATCTGCACCGTATTTACAACAATCAATGATACCTATCTTAGTCTTATCTCCTTCGCTCCATGAAATAAAGATAGAGTCTCCCAGCCCAACATTTTTGAATTTCAGTGTGAGCAATTTTATTCAGATTTAAATTTAAAAAGTGCGAAATCTTCTTCGGTCAGCATATATTTTTCAGGAAAATCCGAACTTGGAACTAAATCCGTACCATCTACAAATTCAATTGTCATCTGTCCGGGAGAAAAGTATAAAAATGCTTTCAGAAATTGCCCGTGCCGTAGTAAATGTTCTTGATTTTCAAATACTTCTATTGGGAAATAGCGCACTTGATAATGCTCATTATCCAAATCAATAAGCCATTCCGTTTTTACTGTAGTTTCATCCCAATTCAACACTTTTACGGAGAAAGAATCGGCGGGAGTTTTTTGGGTATTGATACCTGAACTACTCGTCTGTCTAGGCTCAATCGCCTCTTTTTTCGAAGGATTCTCGGTATTGGACGCACCAAAAAACGCCTCTATCCACAAGTAGAACGAAGAATATAGTTTTTTCAACATGATAAAAAGACGTTTAAAATTTGATGAACAATGTACTAATTCATTTGCAAGATAAGTAAAATATTTCGACCTCGCTAAAGATTTTAAATGCGTAACTTTGCCCAACGTAAAACGATTTTGTAAATCGTTCTACACATACGCCAACGATTTGAAAAATCGTTTTACGTTTGTTATGAAATTAAGCATCATCATCGTCAATTATAATGTCAAGTATTTTCTTGAGCAGGCTTTGCTATCTGTACGTAAGGCTGTCGAAAATGTTGATACAGAGGTGTTTGTGGTGGATAATAATTCGGTGGATGATTCGGTGGCGATGGTGCGTGAGCAATTTCCCGAAGTAAAACTTATCGCCAATACGGACAATCCGGGCTTTTCCATTGCGAATAATCAAGCAATACGCGAGGCGCGTGGGGAATACATTTTACTGCTCAATCCTGATACTGTCGTGGAGGAAGATACCTTTGAAAAAACTGTGGCGTTTATGGATGCCACACCCGATGCAGGTGGTTTGGGCGTGAAAATGATTGATGGAAAAGGTAATTTTTTGCCCGAATCCAAACGCGGTTTTCCTTCGCCTTCGGTGGCATTTTTTAAGATGTTCGGGTTGTCGCGTTTGTTTCCTAAGTCGCGGACTTTCGGACGGTATCATCTTGGTTTTTTGGATAAAGATGAGGTGCATGAAGTCGATGTTTTGGCGGGAGCTTATATGCTGCTACGCAAGTCGGTCTTGGATAAAATCGGCTTGTTGGACGAGACTTTTTTCATGTATGGCGAAGACATTGACTTGTCGTATCGCATTGTAAAAGCGGGTTTTAAAAATTATTATTACGGCGATACGACGATTATTCATTATAAAGGAGAAAGCACCAAAAAAGGTAGCCTCAATTATGTTCGCGTCTTTTATAATGCGATGATTATTTTTGCCAAAAAACACTTCAAAGGCGATAAAGCGCGTGCCTTCGTGCTGCTCCTCCAATTTGCCATTTACTTTCGTGCTTTCCTGACGCTCGTTACGAATTTTGCGAGAAAAATATACCTGCCGCTACTTGATGCTTTATTGATTTTTGCGGGCATGTATTTCCTCAAAGATTTTTGGGCAAATTATGTATATAACACGCCCAACTATTTTCGTTCCACTTACATGGCGTTCAATGTACCTTTGTATATAACGATTTGGTTGACAGCCGTTTACTTTAGTGGTGGTTATGACAATCCGCGTAGTGCGCGGCGGCTCGTGCGCGGACTGGCAGTCGGGACGGTGTTGTTAGCGGCGGTGTATGGTTTCCTCCCAATGGAATATCGCAGTTCGCGGGCATTGATTGTTTTGGGAGCAGTTTGGGGAATGTTTTCGCTGTGGGGTTTGCGGGTGTTTTTGCATTTTTTGAAATATAAAAACCTGAAAATCAGTGAGAAACCGCGTAATAATCTTGTTATCGTAGGTAGTATGAAGGAGTGTGAGCGCGTGACAGGCTTGCTACATCAGGCGCAAGTAGAGAAAAATATCATTGGCATTATTTCACCGGAAAAAGACTATGATAATGCGCGGTTTTTGGGCAGTATTCGTCAATTGGATGAGGTGGTACATATTTATAAAATTGACGAAATTATTTTTTGTGCAAGGGATATTTCGGCACAAGACATCATGCAGTGGATGACCCGACTTGGCACTGAACCGGATTACAAAATTGTACCGGAAAAAAGCCTTAGCATCATTGGCAGTAATTCAAAAAACACTGCTGGCGACCTTTATACGATTGATATTCAATTCCGAATTGCGACGCCCATGAGTCAGCGCAATAAGCGGGTCATTGACCTGATTCTGTGTGCGGCATTTACCCTATTTTCGCCTGTTCTAATTTTCATAATAAAAAATAAAATCGGTTTTGTACGGAATATTTTTGCCGTATTATTCGGACAGAAAACATGGGTCGGCTACGCGCGTACGCCCGTAGAGACGCGATTAATCGCGTCTCTACCCGAAATACGTCCGGGTGTATTGTCGCCATTGGATGCCTTGAAAATCAATACATTAAATGAACCTACGATTCACCGATTGAATTTTATTTATGCAAAAGATTATACGGTGGATAGTGATTTGGAAATTGTGTGGAAAGGGATGCGGGAGTTGGGGGATTTTTGAATTGCTTTAAAGTTTATATGGAGTTTAAATCGGATTTATAAAAAGAAAAAGGGTTTGCGTCGTTTCGCAAACCCTTTTTTCCATTTTAAGTTATAAGCAAGGTGCTTTCAATATCCTGAATATCTGAATTGGATATGTTGAATTGGATGAAATTTTGAGGTCAGTGTAATTGTGTAATTGATGACTGTAAGAAGTTGCTTTTTGTGTAAGGTTTTGTGGTAAAATTATTCTTTTTGTGACATGCTAATGTAGTGTATTAATCGCAAAACACAAGCCGTTTTTAGTAAAATTTCTTTTTGTTGTATGAATTATTAAACTAAATAATGTGTGTTGTTATTTTGTTAAAAATCAATCATTTGTATGCGTTATTATTTAATCATGTGGAGTAAAATAGGAATGATAATTCTAAATTATTTACGATACAAAACCATCACATTTTGTTATCGCGATTTACGGCAAAAAAAAGAGGCTTACAACTTTCGCTGCAAGCCTTCTCTTAGGTTAGGGACCTTCGTAAAGGTTGATTATAATATCTTTGTTGAATTGGACTGAACTAAAATGATTGTGTAATTTGTGTAATTGATGACTGTAAGAAGCCGCTTTTTTTGAGGTGAAATGGAATAAAAACAGGTGTTTTGTGACAGGCAAAGTGTAGTGTAATTTGTTTTATTGTTAGTTATTGTGTATGATTTATTCTTAAAAGATATACATGTTGTAAATGTTTAATGTTGTGTTTTTTATGTTAAAATTATTAAGACATTTGATTGATAGTCAGTTTTGTAGCGGTTATTTTTCCAAATGATGAAGTTCGCCATCAATCAAATGGCACGAGTTCCGGTTCGATGAATGTTTTTTTAGCAGTTTCCGATTCGAAGATATTGGTCTTATAATGTGAAAGCAATAAGCCTTTGAAGTTGTCCTTCAATTGCTTTAATTTTTATTGCAAAATACAATTTTTCGCGCAAAGCCACAAATAAGCTACGTAAAGCGATTTTGTAAGTGACTATTCCTCATCATCGTCTTCCCCACCGCTTTCGTCGTCGTCTTCAATTTGCGTTTCTTCTATCAGTGCTTTTACTTCATCAACGAGGCTGTCAACGAAAGTATCAGATACATCCGATTGTGCTGATTTATCATAAATCGTCAGCAAGAATACGTCTGTATCTGTTTCTTCTTCAATGATTTGTACGTAAACGTAAGTAATGACCCTTGCTCCACCGCTTTTTCCTTTTCCCTTACTT
>CALHBW010000336.1 GCA_937930625.1 uncultured Saprospiraceae bacterium
CAGCAAAGACTACGACCAATGGTCAGAAATTATCGAACACATTGATGCAGAGGAAGTTGTAACGTTTACTGAAGCAGAAAAATCCCTTATTTCGATACTCAAAAAATGGTCGGATGCTACGGAAATCGTACCACTCGGCGATAATTGGAAAGACGGTTTGATGATACTCGAACCCGCTGATTCTGACCTCAAATCCAAAGAAATTCCAATTGAAACCTTCTTTCACAAAATCGTGATGCTACGTGACCGCCTCCGCGTCATGGAGCAACGCATCAACAGCAGCAAAAATCTTTCGGACGAAGAAAAAGTCAATTTGCAACAATACATCACACGTATATATGGTAGTTTGACGACGTTTAATGTGTTGTTCAAATTGAAAGAACATAAATTTGTCGGCGAAAAAACGAAATAACACCGTAGCGTAATGCCTCCGGCTTGCGCCCACGTAATACCCGTAACGTAGAGAAAATTCATGAATTTTCTCTACGTTACGAAAACGCAAGCGAGACGCATTACGCTACGGTCATTATCATGAAAATTTATCTAATTGGTTTTATGGGTTGCGGAAAATCCACTATCGGACGTGAATTGGCACGTCAGCTCAATTTTATGTTCGTAGATTTGGATGAATCTATCGTTGAAAATCAAGAACGTAGCATTGAGCAAATTTTCAAAGAAGAAGGCGAAGATGGTTTCCGCGACATTGAGCGCGACGAACTCGCCAAGCTCTCCGGCTTATTCGATACTGTCATTGCAACGGGCGGCGGAACGCCTTGTTTTCATGATAATTTGGAATGGATGAATGCCACCGGAGCAAGTATTTATCTCAAAACACCCCCCGAAATTCTTGCCGCCAGATTAGCGCCCGAAAAACAGCACCGCCCACTCATCGCCGATTTAAGTGATGATGAATTACCGGATTTTATCCATAAAAAAATTCTCGAAAGAAGCGCGTTCTACGAACAAGCAGAAATCATTTACGAGCAAAAAAACGAAAATATGCCCGTCGCAGAAGACCTTGCCAAACTCTATCCTTTCTGGTGAAAATGTGCTGATGTGTTGATGTGTTTTTCAAATACTATTATCGTCCATTGTATTAATCATTAATCATTATCCATTATCACCAACCGAAATTCAAAAAATCACGTATAATTATTTAGCTTTATTTACGTTAATGCTTCGATTTATTTCACAAAGAGCTACAAATACAAATTAACCATTAATCGTTAACCGTTAATAAATTATGCAATTAAAAAGTTTACTACTTGCCGTTGCGCTTTTGTGCTACACGGTAAATTTTTACGCCCAACAAACCAACTGCCCTATGACCTCCGCCCCTGAAATTGCCGTTCCCGCAGATACCGAGTTGTGTGTCGGGCAAATGTTTACCGCCACCAATACCGTTGATGCCACAGGACTTCCTAATACTGAGTATGTTATCACCGACTCCAACCAAATGGCAGGTGATGGCGGACCACTGATTTTAGGGGCAGATGCCGATGGCTCATTTAGTCCGACGGAATTTGGACTGACTGCCGGAGATGCTTTTTGTGTCACTGCGGTAGCTTTCGACTTGGAGCAAGTACAGGGCGTATTGGATGGTATTCTGACGGGTACTGTTCCAATTCTCGGTACTTGTTGTGCCGCAGTAGATTTTGCTATCCCACAATTTTGCATCAATCTCGCCGCTATGGGCATCACATCCGGCAGTGATATTGAGGATTTGAACGAACTTTTTCTATTGGTCGATCAATTTAGTGCGGCTACGACTACTTTCTCTGCACAAAGTTTTATTGACCAACTCAATTTGCTCAACACTACCGCCGCAGCCCTTCCTGCAACTTGCGGTACTGATGCTTTACCTTTGTGCTATGCCATCAATCTGAATGCTCAGACTTGTTTCACAGTTACAGGTTCGGGTACGATTAGCGTCACTACCGGACCTGATGCTGAAATATGCGAAGGTGAGTCAACGACACTCACTGCTACAGGCGGTACAAGCTACATTTGGAGCAATGGAGAAAACACCTCTGAAATTACAGTAAGTCCATCATCTTCAATTACTTATAGCGTTACAGTCGCCGATGTATGTGCGTCGGGAACAGGCGAAGTTTCGGTCAATGTTCTCCCCTCTCCCACCCCGAGTATTACCATCGCCAGCAACGGTGTCCTATCTGCCTTACCCATTGACCAGAGTTACCAATGGTACTTCAACGACATGCCGATTTCCGGTGCCACCAACCAAACTCATATCCCTCAAAATTCCGGCGATTACTCTGTAGAAGTCACCAATACAGATGGATGTTCGACCATTTCAGCCCCTATCTCTTACATGGTCGTCGATGTGGAGCATATCGAAGGTGTCGAATATTTCGAGGTTTTTCCCAATCCTTTCCATGATTTTATTGATATTGAATTAAAAAATCATCATTCGGAAAGCTTTTATGTAAAAATTGTCGATATTAGAGGTAAAATTTTGCAAGAACAAGAAATATACTCCACAGGCAGCTACACTACCCGCTTGAATGTAGCCAACTTGCCGAAGGGCATATATCTCGTTCAAATTTCTAATGATAATGGACAGATAATCAGAAAAATAATAAAGTAGTCTGCCGTAGCACGGTGCTTCCAGCCCGTGTTTCACGTTGATTTAGCAAAACAGACGCAAGACACGGGCTGGAAGCACCGTGCTACAAAAAACGCCTTGATGAAAAACCATCAAGGCGCAAAAAACTCTCTCCGGTGGAGAGAGAAAAAAAGAAGCGTAAGATAAGATTTATTCTGAAAACAAAGACAAGTATTTTTTGTAAAAAATTAAATTCATGCTGCACTTGCCTTGCGAAAATGTAAGGCAATATCGTAATGACTGCTTTAAGGGCATCGTACAGGCGAATTCATTCGCCACGTAAAGAATGTGAGTTGAATTTGTAAAACATTTATTTACAGTTGATTACAAATAAAAACCACACTACACTCGGCGATTGAAATCGCCTTTACGAGTTCGCAGTCAGCCTGTAAAACAATCATTACAAGAAAACCGTAAACCAATGAAAAAATATCGTCTCCTCCTATGTCTAATCTGCTTCATTTCTACGGAAATGTCAGCAACACATATTGTCGGAGGCGAAATGAATTACCAATGCCTCGGCGATGACCAATACCAAATCACCCTCCAAGTTTTCCGCGACTGCGAGACGGGCGTTCCTTACTTTGACCAACCTGCTTCTATCGGTGTTTTCGATGCCAATAACAGCCTCGTATATGACCTCCGCGTAATGCCAATGGGCGACGATACACTCAATCCTCAACTTCAAAATCCTTGTCTAGTCATTCCGCCTACGGTTTGCTATCATTCGACGATGTACGACACTATCGTGACGCTGCCTTTCCGCGAAGGCGGCTACCAACTTTCCTATCAACGCTGTTGTCG
>CALHBW010000337.1 GCA_937930625.1 uncultured Saprospiraceae bacterium
TAATTAAATATTTTTTCATTTTAATTAAAATTAAATGACTGATAATCAATTGCTTATGATTTAAAGCCTAATTTCCCAGTTACCGAATTCCTAATATCCAAAGTCCAATTTGAACGATTATTAACCAAGATAATCCGCAAGAATGTCTATCGACTACGGACTATCAACTATCGACTAAAATCATGCTCACCATAGATCCGCAAAACATCCCAACCCGCGATATGCACCAATATTTGCTCGGCTCGGTAGCTCCGCGCCCGATTGCTTTTGCGAGTACGGTAGATGCCGATGGCAATGCGAATATTGCCCCATACAGCTTCTTCAATGCTTTTAGTTCCAATCCGCCGATATTGGTTTTTTCTGCCAATCGTCGTGTGGTCGATAATACGACGAAAGACACTTTGAGCAATATCGAAACGACCCGCGAAGTCGTCATTAACGTAGTGAATCACAGCATAGTACGGCAAATGGCAGTAGCTTCTATACAGTTTGATACAGGCGTGAGTGAGTTTGCAAAATCGGGTTTGACGCCGATTCCTTCTGATGTGGTGAAGCCCTTTCGTATCAAAGAATCGCCCGTACAAATGGAATGTAAAGTCAAAGACATCATCACACTCGGCGACGAGGGGGGAGCAGGACATTTGATTATCTGCAATGTAGTACGAATGCACATCGACGAAAATGCTATCGACAACGGACGCATCAACCCACACAAACTCGACCTCGTAGGGCGTATGGGACGCGCCTACTATACCCGCGCGAGTGGTGATGCAGTATTTACCGTCGTGCAGCCTGTTATGAAGGTGAGTATTGGTTTCGATGCATTGCCCGAATCAGTACGTAATAGCCATGTATTGAGTGGAAATGACTTGGGGATTTTGGCAGGATTACACGCCTTGCCGACTGCCGAGGAAGTAGAAAAAGTAAGAGAAAACGAAGCAGTAAAAGCCCTCATTCAAACCTGTGGTGATGATAAAAATGCACTTCGTACACGCCTACATCATTATGCGAAAACGGAAATTGGAAAGGGAAATAAGGAGTTGGCGATGAGTGTGTTGTCTTTTTCGGATAAATTTTAAAATCAAAAGCGTTGTACCGAAAAATCTTTCCCATCGCAAAAGCACAGGGTTGAAACCCTGTGCTTTTGCGATGGGAAAGATTTTTCAAGCGAAATTTAAATGTTGTGGTAATTCATTCATCTGAAAAATCTGCAACCCGTTCACCCCTCAAATTTATACCCAATCCCCTTAATCGTATGAATAAAAGTCTCCCCAAGTTTAGCGCGTAGCTTGCGGATATGTACGTCAATCGTGCGAAGCCCTACACGCACCTCTTGTCCCCACACACGCGAGAAAATTTCTTCTCTGGAAAATACCTTTCCCGGATAAGATGCCAGTAAAAACAGGATTTCAAATTCCTTACGGGCGAGTTCGACAGGCACACTATCAAGGAGGACAGTGAAGCGGGTTTTGTCGATGTGCAGACGGTCAAAACTAAGCGTTTCGGCGTGTAAGTTGTCGCTTTTAAAGTTCGATTTGCGACGCATTAAAGCATTGATTCTGCTGACTAATAAGCGCGGACGAATGGGCTTGGTAATATAATCATCACCACCACTGTCAAAACCGGCAATCTGCGAATAATCCTCACTTCGCGCCGTCAGGAAAGTGATAATTGTATCTTCAAATTTGCTGTTGCTGCGGAGTTCGCGGCAGACTTCTATTCCGTCCATGCCCGGCATCATCACATCTAAGATAATCAAATCCGGCATTTGTGTTTTGGCGAGTTGAATGGCGGTAGCACCATCATTGGTAGAACTAACTTCGTAACCTTCTCGTGAAAGATTATAGGTTACGAACTCAATGATGTCCGGGTCGTCATCAGCGATGAGGATGCTCAAATTAGCTTTGTCTGACATTTGATTGGCTGTTACAGTTGCGATATTACTGTTCATATTGCAAATGTATTGCCTCTGTATTAATTGAATCGGAAGTGTAGGTGAATTTTATGTTAAGAGCAGCTTCAAATCTTCTTCATTTGAAAAGAAAGTGATTTTTACAAAAAATAATACTGCACATTTGGTAACGAGTAAATAATAACTCCCGCATTTGGACGGCTTCTTTTGTGCTTATTTTCCTCCTCGAAAGCAGTCATTTATCCTGATAAACTCCCACTTTCAAGAAGAAAACTAAGCACAAAATAACCTCGTCGAAATGCGGAATTTATTATTTGCTCGTTACTTACCTATTTTATAAGCATTTAAAAATACTTGTTTTTTTATATTAAAACATTGATAATCAATTCTTATTGAGCAATAAACCCTAAATAAAACATCCTTTTTTTTCAAATAGTCGTTTGCTCTTATCTTTTTTATTGTCTAATTTGTATATTGAATTTAGAACATTCTTGTCGAACACTACTAATTATTTCAATCTCTCATTAAACTTTCATCGTTTCTAACAGAACACAAACATTATGAAAATTCAAAGAATAGAAAAAACACTCATGTATGCTTTGGCATTAGTGTTGAGTGTGTTGTTATTGTATGCGTGTACGGTACATAATTTCCGCTCCAATTACAAAGACGTCAATGCACTCCTCTATGAAACCGACAACCTCGATACCAAACCTTTCCTAAAAGCTCACCTAAAGAATGGCGATGTCTGCATTATGAGAGATACATGGGAAGTGGATACTGCACGGAATGTTATCTTAGGCAAATCGGTTTGTTATGATTATAAGAGAAATTTCAAACCCTCCGATGACCAATTCATAGCCATTGATGAGGTGGTTGTTTTTGAAACTAATCAGCAATTGAAAAAAACCGAAATAGGTAGAATTGCTGCGCTGACGCTGCTTGCGGCAGCCAATGTCGTAGGTGCGATAGAATGTC
>CALHBW010000338.1 GCA_937930625.1 uncultured Saprospiraceae bacterium
TCAACTAACTTCATTCTAACCATTCAAAATAAAAAAAATAAAACCACACAAGTGTCTGACAATCAACATCTATGGGGACTCGACTTAGGCGGTACTAAGGTCGAATGTGTTGTCCTCCAATCCAAAGACGAGCCGAAGGTAATAGCGCGAGAACGCCTTTATACCGAAAAAGAAAATGGCTACAAACACATTCTCAATCGCATCAAATTATTAGTTGATACCGTAGCAGAACAAGTCGGCAGCCCTCCCAAACGCATTGGCATCGGCACCCCCGGCACGATAGACCCGCCAACTCAAACGCTGAAAAATTCCAACTCCATCGAACTCAACGGACAACCTTTCAAGCGAGATTTAGAAGAATCACTCGGTGTAGAATTAGCACTTGCCAATGATGCCAATTGCTTCGCACTTGCAGAGGCACGTATGGGCATCGTCCCCCAACTCAAACCTGATGCAAAGGTCGTTTTTGGTGTCATCATGGGAACGGGAGTTGGTGGTGGCGTGGTGGTCAATGGGCAGGTCATCAATGGCTTGCAAGGCATTGGCGGTGAGTGGGGACATAATTATCTTGACCTCTCCGGCGGCGATTGTTATTGTGGTAAAAAGGGTTGTGTAGAGACGGTTATTTCTGGTCCGGCTACAGAGCGTTTTTACAAAGAAATTTCAGGGAAAAGCCTTTCACTAAAAGAAATAAACGCTGCCCACAAAGCACAAAATGACCCACATGCCAAAGCCACAATTGACCGTCTGTGTCACTTCTTCGGGCTTGGTTTATCGTCAATTATCAATGTACTCGACCCTGATCTTATCGTCATCGGCGGCGGTGTGGGCAATGTCGATGCACTCTACACGCAAGGCATCCGCGAAGTAGAGAAATTTGTATTTAATAATAGACTGGAAACCATGATAGTACGCCCGAAATTGGGGGATAGTGCGGGGGTCTTTGGGGCAGCTTTTTTGGTGGCGGAATAAGGCGTGTTTTTCTCCCTGAAAATCGTTATATTTGTATTAGTTTTTAACTAAAAAAAGAAAATTATGACAATGATTGCTCATTCGAGAGAAGAAATTAAAAATTATATTGATACTGCAAATGACAGTATTTTATATGCGTTAAGTGCTGTTATTAAGGCTTATGAAGCAAGAGATGTGGAAGAAAACCCGATTAATAAAATTGGAAATGTAAAAGATTTGCCTCTTGAACTACAAAAAGAAATTGAACTTGGGAGAAAGGATTTGAGAGAAGGCAGAAAATCTACTCATGCCGAAGTCATGGAACGAATGAAACAAAAACACGGAGTATGATTACTATATATTGGTCAAACAGAGCGGAAGAAAACTATGATGATATTCTGGAGTATTTGAAAAAAAATTGGCACTTTAGAATACAAGATAAATTCGCAAAAGATGTTAGTGCTACTATAAAAGCTATCGAGCAATTCCCTAGAATCTACCCCAAATTCGGAGACGATGAAAATCTACGAAAGGCTGTCGTCAACCGTCATGTTTCACTTTTCTATGAAATAATAAGCGACGACGAAGTGGAAATCATTTGTTTGTGGAATAATCGCCGCAATCCCGACGACCTAACACTCTAAATCATAAGCTATGCAAAAATTACTTTCCCTCCTCATCCCACTCCTCTTTCTATCCGCCTGCGCCAAACAAAATCTCCGCAATGCCGAGAAATCGCTCAAAGGAGATTGGGTAGTCACACAAATTTACTCTGCTGAAGGTGAGCGTTTTGAAAATGGTGGTGTCAGCACTAGTAATCAGCAAACCGAAACGGGCGAATTAGGCGAATTTTCCTTTACAGATGATGAAGTGACGTACAGCTTCACGCGCTTAGATTCCTTGTATGAAGGTAGTTCTGCGTGGACATTAAGCCGTGAAAGAGTCCGGGAAGGATTCGTGCGGGTAGAGATGTACACACTCGAAACAGGTGATTACGATTTTGCATGTGAATTTGGCGACCAAACCAGCGACGCCGAGCAAAATGCTACTGAAGTAAGGCTTATTTTTGAGACGGAAAACATAGGAGCATATTCTACATTTCACTTAGAATTGGAAAAGGAATAAAATTCAAGTTGCACACAAATGAAAAATTCCAAAAAACAAATTCCAATAAAATATCGCACAAACTCAAATCTGAATTGAAATTTGGTGCTCGTATCTCAAAAAAAGGGCATCTCCAAAACTGGAAATACCCTTTGCATAATTTTTCAAATTGATTATTTTGATTTGATAACCAATGTTTTAGCAATAATATCGTGCAATCCTTGTTTTCTTTCTGTGAATAATACCATCAAGAAACCTATCATCAAAATAAGCCCGGAAAGTATCTTAGAAAGGTATCTGACTACGGCATTTCCTGTAGTAATACGTCCGCCTTCCATGTCTGTGACCATAATTCCCAGGGCTTGCTTACCATAAGTAGCCTGTTTTTCAGAACTTTCCATATAGGCAAAATACCCCAAACCAATAAGAAGTCCTATGCCCATACCAACAAATCCGGCTATAGCTTCAGGTAAAATCATTCCGACGACCATGCCAATAACGAAGTTGATAATGCCTAAAAGGATGGCGTCAATTAGATAAGCTCCCAATCGAAGAAAAAATCCTGCGTCTTCTCCTCTACGTACATCAAGGGAATCTAAAATTGTGTTTTCACTCATAATGTTTTGATTAGTTAATGAATTTTGATTAGGAATGAGACATAAAATAGACTAACCCAAGAAGGTATAAAGTTATTTTTGCGTTATTCCTTAATTAATTTGTAGGCAAATATACAAAACAAAATTTATGAATATCATTTTTTCTTAAAAAAATCACATTTGTCTAACCGCCTCGTAAATACCTGCTTCACTCAATGCCTTCTTAGCTGCCTCCGTTACATCTCCCGCAAAGCCTTTTTCATAACGGGCATCAAGAACGTATGCTTTTATTTTTACATTTGTTGCAGGATGATTATCAAAATGGTCGAAAAATAAAACCGTCACTGCCTTGTCGATATTGAGATAGCGCGAAGTAATTGCTGCTTCAAAAGCTATCTTTCGTACTCGCTCCACATCAATCCCAATAGGTAACCACAAATCCACGACCACCATACAATCTAATGCGCCTGAATTGGCATTAGAAATATGCTCGCTGATGATTTTTGAGTTGGGAATCGTCACGATACTATCGTCGAGCGTATTGATGTCTGTATTTCGGATGCCGATGCGGACGACCTCACCATAATTGCCATTAATATCTATCCTATCGCCCACCTGAAACGGGCGGTCAAAAATAATCAACAAGCCACCAAAGATATTTTTCACAATATCTTGTGCCGCAAAACCCAATGCCAATGCCGACGACCCCATCAATGCCCACAGCGTTTCGGGCGTCGGATTAAATAGCGTCATCACGAGTACATATATTGTTATAATCCACAGAATCACATTTGTAATTGGCTGTAAACGAAGGATTCGCAAACGATGTCGATTAAAACTATCTGCCAGTGAGCGATACATCCAGTTCGTGCCTTTAGTGGTCAGCCACACAAAAAGCGAGGCAATGATAATGGTCAGAATCTTTGCCGGAGAAATGATTTTTGTGGCTTTATCAAGGGCATCATTCAGGTTCTCGCGTACCTCTCCGGGTACTTGCTCGACAGGTTTTTCTTCTTCTTTTTCCTCCTCCTTGCTGTCCTCTTTCACGGCTTCTTCTGCTACCACAACACTATCTTTTATCACCTGTTCCGACTTATTTTTAAGACTGTCTATTATCAAATCTGATGGTTCAGTTTGACCGAATACCTGAAAAGTACAACAAGTAAACATTAAGAGGAAAACAATATTCCAATTCACAAAATGCAAATTACTATATTGATTATCAATATTTTTTTTATTATAAAAAAACAATATTCTATAAAATATTTTCATAAAAAAACAATTCATAAAAAAAAGAAAACACGACAATTCGTCACCCCATCAACTCGTCAATTCATCAACTCATCAACCCATCAACTCATCAACTCGTCACTTAATATTCCGATTGAGTCGCCCATGAATTTGTGCTTTTATAGCATTCAAATGAAGCAAATTAATTTGGTATTCGGGTTCAAACTGACCTTCGTAGGTCTTGGCATACAGTAGGTTGTTTTCCATCAATTTTTCCAGAATCAATTTGCTGCCTTTATTTGAATTGCGAAGGATAGCATACAGTTCTTGATTAGAGAGAGAGGTATGCTGCAAAATCGCCTCCAATACAAATAATTCTTCTAATGTAAGTTGTCCGATAGGTTTAGGTTCGTAGGCTTTTACATACACACGCTTCTCTTTGACGTAAGCCACCGAGCGTTTCCAAAACAACATTGCCTGTGAGATATTTCCTCCGGCAAAAGCATGTAATTTATTGAAAAAATCTTCCCGAAGTAATCCCTGTTTTGTAAGTGCGTCCGAATTTTTCAGCTGTTGATTGAGCGTACCAGATGAAGTGCCGGGTTTTAGAAATACACACTCATAACCTTTATTACGTTCCTGAATGACGCCCTCAATTAATTGGTTATTAATCGGTTGCAATCGTATGACAGACAAGAAATTAGCCCCAAAACCAATCACTTGATTCAAGTAATAATAACTGTATTGATTGATAGTAGCGACCCAAAAAATATCTTTTTTTGTAGCATGAACCAGTAATAGAAAATCTTCCAGCAAGTGAAATCCATGTATTTTCCGCAGGAAAAGCCGTTCTATATTTTCAAAAATAATTACCTGTTCCCCCTCATGTTTGGGTAGTGTTTCGAGGTCTTTCAGGGTGCGGGCTTCGGGGTAATCAAGTCCCTTTTTCAGCTCATTTACGAGTTCTTCGTCACTACTGATATTGACCTTATTTTCGAGAATCCGCGCATGGGGATAAATGGCACTACTCGCATTGAGCAGCGAGGTCATTCCTGCACCAAACTCTCCCACAATGAGCAAAGGACTTCGGGTGATTTTCCAATTCTCATAAGCACGCTGCATCATCGCAATTTCCTCATCGCGCCCTTCCAACTGCTTGGCATCTTGAAGCGGATGTAAACGAAAACGTTGGAGATAAGCCTCCGGTATTTCGGCGCGTTCTTGCACTTCTTCTACTGTGCTTTGTTCCTCTTTTTCATCAACAAAAAGAAATTCATAGCTCAATTTGCCGTAATGCGTCGCAAAATCTATTACTTTGTAAAAAATATTCTTAAAATCCATATTTAACGGTGGACGGTGGACGGTGGACGACAGATGGTGAGCGGGAAACAATTAAATTTTTGTTTGCCGTCAACCGTTCACCATCCACCGTCAACCGTTTTTATAGACGTCAAAGATAAGACAAGTATCTGTTTCAAATTGTGTTTTTGTCAATTTATCAGGCGTATCAGCAAAAGACTGTCATTAATCAATTATTTTCATTAACTTTGATAAAAATAACAGGCAATGTCAGAGCAATTACTCAAGGTTGGCGATGATTCAAGTGTCAGCTCGACTCATTCTATTTCTAATGGGAATGGGAGTGGTATACAAAATATTGAAAATGAGGTGATTGAGACGGATAAAGATACCGAGAAAGAGGATTTATTGGAGGGCGGTGCTTTGTATCCTTATGATGTTGCAGAGAAAGATTTGGATATTAGAGAGGATTCGATGTCTGTTTATCATTTAATGAAAAAAAAGGAAAGTGGGCAATTAATTATACCTGAATTTCAAAGAAATGATGTTTGGTCGCCGGAACAAAAAAGTCAATTTGTAGAATCTATTATATTACATTTTCCTATTCCACCGCTTTATTTCAACAAAACCAAAAAAAGTAAATACATTGTTGTTGATGGTTTACAGAGGATTACAACACTCAATGAATTTATGAATAATGGTTTTGTATTAAAAGGGTTAAAGTCACTCCCTGAATTTAATGCAAAACATTTT
>CALHBW010000339.1 GCA_937930625.1 uncultured Saprospiraceae bacterium
TAAAACTCGTCTGACATTTAAACTTTGTCGGAAAACATGATATCATCGGTAGATTTTGAAAATGTCTGACGAGTTTTAGCCCAAATTCGGAGAAAATATTCCATTCTAAACACGAATACATTATTATTTTTTAAAATATACTATCGTCAAGTTAATTTAAAATTCGTAAAATATTAATAATCAAGAATATTAGTGGGTACAAAAACGAATCGCACCCATCTTTTTTTTAAACAAACTCTTATTAATTATGAAACTAAAACTACAACAAAATCAAGCTGTCAGCATCTTTATCAATTGCATTATTATCCTTTTCTTTTCTGTGAATATTGCATTTGGTCAGGACAATGATGAGACGGAATGTCCTTATTTCAATGTCTTTAGTTCTGATACTACGGGCGTGGCTTTCGCGCTATTATCTACGAATATTAGTGCGACCATCAGTGGAGTCATTGCCAACGTTGAAATCGAACAAACTTACTATAATTCGGGTGATTCGACGATTAGTGCGACTTATGTATTTCCCATGTCCACCAATGCCGCTGTTTACGGGATGCAAATGGAACTTGACGGGCGCACGATAGATGCTGTCATCAAACGAAGGGATGAGGCACAGACCATCTTTGAAAATGCCGAAGCAGACGGGCTGACTGCCTCCTTGCTCGAACAGGAAAGACCCAATGTTTTCCAGATGAGCCTCGCCAATATCGCTTCGGGCGATTCGCTGATTGTACGAATGGTATATACCGAATTGTTGACGCCGACCAATAGCGTTTATCGGTTTTTATTCCCCAATATCGTCGGTCCGCGCTTCACGACCAACGGCGAACCGTGGGTGTATCAGACCGCACAGGATTCGCTTCCGCTATCGCAAACAGCCCTGAATATTGACCTGAAAATCAATGCGGCTACGCCACTCGAAGCAACATGTACTTCGCATAATGCTCCTTTTGCTTATTCGGGAAATTCGGCAGAAACGACCTTATCTACCAATCCGGGAGATGATTTTATTGTGGATTATACTTTAGATGGTAATCAAATTGAAACGGGCTTATTGCTGTACGAAGGCGAGGAAGAAAATTTCTTTTTATCCATGATTCAACCTGCCAAGCCGGATATTGGTTTTGATAGTCCGCAGCGCGAGTATATTTTTATTATGGATGTTTCGGGTTCGATGAGTGGTACGCCGCTTGATATTTCCAAACAACTGATTACCAATTTGTTGAATGACCTGAATTTTGATGATAAATTCAATATCCTCTTCTTCGCGGGTGGTTCTTCCGTGCTGTCGCCCAGTTCATTGGAAGCCACAAGCGATAATATTGATATGGCAATTGACATGCTTGAAAACTTTAGTGGCGGCGGTGGTACGCAACTGCTTCCGGCGATGCAAACGGCACTCAACATGGGTGGCACGGAGGGCTACTCGCGTACTTTTGTTATCCTGACAGATGGTTATGTGACGGTAGAAAAACAAGCATTTGATTTGATTCGTGAAAATCTCAACGAAGCCAATTTTTTCTCCTTTGGTATCGGTACTTCGGTGAATCATTACATCATCGAAGGCATTGGGTATGTGGGTGAAGGTGAGTCTTTTGTGGCAACTGATTTTATGGATGCCGACGAGGTGGCAGATAGATTCAAGCAGTATATCGAACGCCCCGTATTGACCAATATAGAGGCTACTTTTGCGGGGATTGATGTGTATGATATTGAGCCGTATAGTGTTCCTGATGTATTTGCTGAAAGACCGATTATTATTTATGGCAAATACCATCAACCTGCCGATGGAAGTGTCACCGTTACGGGCGATTATTCGGATGGAGTGGTGACGAGTTCGCTGAATTTTGCGGATTATACGGCGAATAATGAGGAGAATATTGCGCTGAAATATTTGTGGGCGCGAAAACGCATCAAACTCATGTCAGATTATGGTATTGCCAGTAATGAAAATGATACGATTAGTATAGAAGAGGAAATTACGCTGCTCGGTTTGCAATATAATTTGGTGACGGAATATACTGCTTTTGTTGCGGTGGATAGTAGTGCGGTAGCAGGAAATAATCCTCCACCAGACGGTGGTGGTACTGATAATGATGGTGGAGTTTTTGTGAGCACAGATGCTTTTTATGATGCTGACGTTTCCAAAATATCACACATCACAATTTTAGGAACGGTTACCGATGCCGGAGGCTTGCTCCAATTTCAACTAAAAAACCTACAATCCATTGACGATCAAAACTTAAAAGTACGAATAACTGACATTAATGGTCGCGTTATTTCTACGCATGATTTAGATCCGGAAGATGTAGAAAGTATTCTGACTGTTCGATTAGGGCAGTTGTCCACAGGATATTATTTCTTATCACTCGTATCCGAAAATCAGGTGTTGGATACCGAAAAGTTTATGGTAGCAAATTAAGAGCATGTTTAAATTTTTTCTGCCTGACAACCAATATCTTATGAACTTGACTTCACATCAAATCAGTCACTTATCCCGATAAACTCCCTCTTTGATGCCTCGTCAAAACCATAAGCTATTGATTATCAGTTTGAAAAAATTTAAACATGCTCTAAGGATGATGACAAAATCGCAAGGCATTTTTGGCAATGCCTTGCGGTTTGTTTAGAAAGAAAACTATTGATTGCCACGGCAGATTCAATCCTTTGATTCCTCAAGCAAGCGTTGAACTTTTTCTAACGGAATTTTTAACATTTCGGCAATTTGTGGGGCAGCAAAGCCGTACTGTTGTAAGTTTAGAATGTTATCTTTCATCACCTGTTCGGTCACTTTTTCGGTCACTTCTTCGGTCACTTTTTCAGTCACTTCTTCGGTTACTTTTTCAGTCAATTCTTCGGTCACCTCCTCTATCACTTGTTCAGTTGCTTTTTTCCTCATACTTTCCAGTATTTCATCATCGAGTTGTTCCATAATAACCTCATAGAGGTCCTTTGTACCGGTGTGTTTGTAAGCTATTTCATTCATTTTTTTAGTAAAATTTTTAGTTATCGTTTTGTCATCAAAGTTAGTGTAAAAGCCAAGAAAAGTCAAGATTATTCGGATATGATTTTTGGAATATCCCATTTCGAGAAAGCGGCGAATAAGTTGGATTTTGATGTCGTAGAGGGCGGTATCGTCGGGTTTGTTTTTCCGCAGACCGTACCATGCCGTTTCCATGATAATGGAGAATAAATTGTCTTTATCCTGGAAGTCTGCCGGCGTTTTTTCTGCCAATTTGTAGGTGTTGAAGTGGTACACCATCTCCGTACCCCAACAGGAAATCCGGTGTTCGGTAGGATGAAAATTGGGGTCATCATCCGTAAAAATGGCGAGTGCCGTGACGGGTTTTTGATACTTCTCCAAGATGCGGTAAAAGTATTCGAACATGCGTCGTGTAAACTCCGCATCTACGTAACCCTGCACTTCTATGTGGATGAGCAACCATTGGGTCTTGCCCGTTTTTAGGGTGACTTCGATGAGTTTGTCCAGGCGTCTGTTTTGGCTGTCGTTTTGAAGTTCGGGAAAAAGTTTGAAAAATTCTTCCCCCAAAAAACGGACACCTTTGGAGAAGTCTATCTGCGCTGCCATTTTCGGAAAAAAGAAACGCAAGCAAGGTTCTGTTTCTCCTTCGATAATGAGTTTCCATAAGGTATCTTTCGGAATTTTAAAGTTGAAAATATCTAATCGGTTTTCGTTTTTGGACATATTTTATCAATTTTAATCTTAAAGCGAAAAGAAAACGGTGCTGTCTCAAACTATATTTTAGCTCAAATTTCACCAACCCACAGTTTTCATCGTAGGGCTACCCGTTTAAGTTTGCTTGTGGGATAGTACTCGTCTGACGAAGGTTTTTGTGAAATGTCGTGATTGGTCTCATAAAATATTCGCATTGAATAAAGGGATTCGTCTGACGAGTATTCATTTAGGCAAAGTTAAATGG